>NZ_JAPHPY010000024.1:0-84839 GCF_026241575.1 Vibrio sp. Sgm 5 | reverse complement strand
ATCAGATCACACACACGTGAAAGAGTTCAAAAAAAATACCCAAGCTACAAGCTTGGGGATTTGTGTATAAGAGACAGCCAACTGGAGCCTTTTCTTTTATCGAATTACGGATTCAAACCTAAGCGGTCTCTCGGCCATCTACGTTTAACTTATCATAGAGCTGAATTAGGTTAAAACCCGCTTGTAGTCCGAGTTGGTAGTCATGCTCTAGCGCTTCTGGGTCACTAAGTAGAGAAGAGGATTGGAGTTCTTCTTTAGGAGCCAACTGGAGGATAAAGGTATCATCAGGCGGCGCAGACAAGAAAGCTTGTGTCAGTTCGAACGTTTGGTAGTGAATCATCAACATATCTGCCAGCCCGGAGTCGAAGTTCTCTCCGATCAAATGACTCAAACGATACAAATTGTCCGCCCCAAACAACCAACGTCCGCCATTCAGCAGTTTGTGGCCAGTTAACTTAGAGTCATGAGCGGCATTGATTTTTTGTTGAAGGAAGTCACTCCAATCATCTTTCCATTGAGTAACTTTTTGTTGCCAAGATTCTTGTACTGAATTGATAGATTCTCGATACCACTCAACGCCACCATCACCAATCTCACTTTGCGCTTTAGCTTCTGATTCAGAAAAAGGCTCGGTACGAATCACAATAATATTACGTGCATTTTGTCGCCATGCTTCTTGCACTGGGATAGACGCAGATACACCTCCATCCACAAACTGCTGACCATTAATACTCACGGGGCTTTGGTACAATTTTGGTATGGCGCACGTCGCTACCATGGTATTAACCCAATTTTGGCTCAAAATCGGCAGGTATTGATCTGAGAGAGTGTCGGCGTTAGTAACCGCTGCGAAGGCGTTACGGGCTCCTAACACACTTTTACCCATATCTAAGTCAAGTTTGTAAGGGTAATCCTGAATCCGCTCTAAGGCCCATTCTAGCCCCAAATACTGCTTTTTACGGATGTAGCGGAAGAGATTGAAGAATTCGTCAGATGTCGTGAGGTCAGTAATGAAAGCTTTCCCCATTCCGTGTTGTCGGCAGAGATAAGCACAGAGGTTAAGCGCGCCGGCTGAAGTTCCATAGAACTCATCAAACGGGTCGAAATTGGAAAGGAGAAATGCATCCAATACACCAGCGGTAAAAATCCCTCTCTGCCCTCCACCTTGTGCGACAAGGGCAGTTTTGCCATTTCTAAAGCGCTCGTAAACATCTACATCAAGCTCTGCATGGCTGTCGGTGATTATACCGCTGTTACGTATCATAGGCGTGATGCCAGTATGTTAGTTAAGCCGTAGTAATCGCAATAATGCCAAAAGACAGTAAAACTGCGAACACCGTGACGACAATGAGTAGGGCGGATTTTAGATCGTGTTCCATAGACACCTCCTTTAGTTGTAACAAATTAATAACACCAGTGTGAATTATGTTCAAGAATTGCCTAATTTAGTCGCACGATTTTGACTAAGGCATCACAATTAGCTTAGTCATAATAAGGAGATAGCAAATGAACTATAAAATTGGCTGGCTAGTTGGGAGTATCTTATTGAGCAGTTCTATGGCTGCTCAAGCAAACGTTATCGTTACTCCCTACGTCGGCTTTACAGGGGGCGGAAAAGTAGAGGATGAAAACAGCCGCACCTACGATTTAGACCCTTCCATCAATTATGCGATATCCGTAGAAACACCTTTCGAGATGGGTCGTATTGGTTTTTTCTATTCAAACCAATCCTCAGAACTACAAGACATCAATAACTCCGCAGATATTCACTATCTCCAATTTCAAAGCAGTATTTACTACCCTCTTTCTCAAGGATGGCAAACCTATGTTGGCTTGGGATTAGGAGCCTCTTATGCCGATGTTGATTGGGTTAATGACAAATACGGGTTTTCTGGCAGTGCTTTCGCCGGTCTTGAATACGAATTCTCGAAAACCTTTGCGATGACAGCTCAGATCCGTTGGTTGGGCACTGTTGTCGATAACGACACATCAGGAGCCTGCGTCCTACCGACTGACGGTTCATCTTGTATTATCAAGTTTGAAACCGATTGGATGAACCAATTCCAGTCAAATATTGGTTTTACCTTCCGCTTCTAACACGTCGTTTTAACGTAATATCTTCTATAGGGTGTCATCAATACAGACAGACGCCCTATAAAACAAAAACAGTTTATTAGACCAAGATCACATTGATAATTTAGATATTTATTTCAAAAATAACCACTAGTTACCGATCGTATGCCCTACAAAAACACCATTTAACAATATTTAAACCACATAAAATCCTGCCATTAACATTTAGAATCTATTGCGCTAAATAATGTAAAAAGTTAGTCTAACTACAGAAAGCAGAAGAATATTTCAGCTTTTACAAACACACATCAAAATACTAAGCATTTAATTCTAATTCTTTGCAGGCATTGCAAAGTAAAACACCAGAATTTTGTAACAATTCGGAATTAAGGACAAAAACTGATGGATAACAGTTGCCCTTTCTTCTACTGGTTTTTTTCATAATGCCTGAAAGAGCTTCATTCCTTAGGGAGTTGTACAGGAGTCAAATATGAAGCGAGAACAATGGGGATCCCGTGCGGGATTCATTTTAGCCGCAGTCGGTTCAGCCATCGGTTTGGGTAACATCTGGCGTTTCCCTTATATGGCTTATGAGAATGGTGGCGGTGCCTTTTTTATTCCTTACCTTTTCGCCATGATCACAGCAGGTATTCCATTCATGATCCTAGAGTTCAGTATGGGTCAAAAGTACCGTGGTTCTGCGCCAAAAACACTCGCGAAGATCCACTCTAAGTTTGAGTGGTTAGGTTGGTTTCAGGTGGGTGTTGCTGCAGTTATCGCAGTCTATTACGTTGCCGTTATTGGTTGGGCAATTTCTTATTTTGGTATGTCGTTTACTCAAAGCTGGGGCTCAGATACGAATGCATTCTTCTTTAGTGAATACCTAAAGCTTGGCGATAATTCACCAACGGATTTAGGCAGTATTCAATGGAAGATCGCAGCATCTATGTTGATTGCTTGGGCGATTACCTACACAGCCATTGTGAGCGGTGTTAAATCGGGTATTGAACGCGCTTCAAAGATCATGATGCCTATTTTGTTTGTTATGGTGATCTTCTTGATTGGCCGCATGATTTTCCTACCTGGTGCGCTAGATGGTGTGAACTACATGTTCGAGCCTGATTTCAGCAAAATTTGGGATGTGAAGGTATGGGCTGCGGCTTATGGTCAAATCTTCTTCACGTTGAGCATTGGCTTTGCGATCATGCTGGCGTACTCAAGCTACCTACCAGAGAAATCGGACATCACCAATAACGCCTTTATGACGGTATTGATCAACTGTGGCTTCTCAATTCTATCGGGTATCATGATTTTCTCGGTGTTGGGTTATATGGCGCAAGAGCAAGGCAAACCACTCACTGAAGTTGTATCAGCAGGTGTTGGATTGGCATTTGTGACATTACCTGCGGCAATTAACTTATTACCAGCACCATACATTCTTGGCCCGCTGTTCTTCTTTGCTTTGGTTGTTGCTGGTTTAAGCTCGCACATTTCGATCATGGAGGCAGTCACTTCAGCGGTTATCGACAAGCTAAAATGGAGTCGTAAAAAAGCCGCTAACGTCGTAATTGGTGCGGGGTTTGTTGTTTCGATGGCATTCGCGACCAACGGCGGACTGCTTCTACTTGACCTTGTCGACCACTTCGCAAACAACGTTGGTATTATGGTTGGCGGCCTTGTAGAAATCGTTCTGATGGCTTGGTTATTGAAACAAGTGCCAGAAGTTCGCAATTACGTTAATGAACGCTCTGACTTCTCTATCGGTCAATGGTTTGAAATCTGTCTACGTTTCGTGACGCCTATCATGCTAGCGATTATCTTGGCAACAAAACTGTACGCGCTTATAACAGAAGGCTACGGTGGCTACGACCTAACCCTAGGTTGGGCAATGATTGCTGCGCTGTTCGTGTTTGGTGTATTAATTAACGTAATGAGCAAGGAGAAAGCGTAATGACGACAAGTGCAATCATCATGATGATTATCGGTCTGGGTATTACTTGGGGCGGAGCCGCAATTTGCATCAAACGTGCAATGAACAAGCAATAATCATAATTAGAAGTTAAAAAATAAAGTGCCGGCGACAAAGCCGGCATTTTTGTGTCTGTTAGAAATTATACTTGATACCAAGTGCCCCACCGATTTGTAGGTCAGGTCCTTTATAAAGCTCAAGTTCTGGGTGAATTTGAGCGTAGAGGTCCCAACCTTTAGATAAGTCCCAGTTCAAACCCAATGGAACACGGACACCAAATTCGTCATCCCACTCATACCAACCACCAATACCGACGTACCAGGTCAGTGGCATGCTTTGATCGAACGTCCCGCGCTTCGCAATGTAGTCAAACGCCATCCCATCATTACCAATGATGCCGCGATACTTATCTTCAATTTCAATCACGACACTCAACTGCTGATCAACAGCCATACCCACAGAAAAATTCTTTGGTCCATCTGCAGCCATTACGGCGCTTGGCAATGCAGCTGCTGCCAACAAAATTAGTTTTTTCATCAACATCTCCCCCTCTAAAAAACAGCGTGCATAATTCAAACATAACACCATTTTATTTTGTCAGTAACGAGTAAGGATGACGTACGAATAAAGCTACAAAGGTAAGGCTGAGAAGAAGATCACGCACTGTAACTAAGGAAGTGACTAAGAGAGAAAACAGTAACAATAGAAAAGAAAAAGGTAGACCAAAATTTACAGATCAAAAAAGGAGGCCGAAGCCTCCTTTTTTATGAATGACTGAGATTAGCCGTGGTTACGAATCCACTCATCCATTTCTGTTTTCAGGTTGTCAGACTTAGTACCGAAGATAGCCTGTACACCACCTGCAACAACTACAACACCAGCAGCGCCAAGTTGTTTTAGCTTGTCTTGGTCAACGGCTGCTGTATCAGCAACTGCTACACGTAGGCGAGTGATACATGCGTCTAGACCTGTGATGTTAGCTTTACCGCCGAATGCAGCAACAAGCTCACCAGCCATGTCTGAACCAGTCGCAACCGCAGCAGTTTCTGTTTCATCTTCACGACCAGGAGTTTTTAGGTCAAGAGCAGTGATTACTGTGCGGAATACTACGTAGTAAATGACTGCGTAAACTAGACCAACAGCAACCATCAGACCCATCTTCTGAGCGTGGCCAGATAGAACTAGGAAGTCGATCAGACCGTGTGAGAATGATGTACCGTGTACGAAACCGAGAGTATTAGCAACAACGTATGCAGAACCAGCTAGTAGAGCGTGGATACCGTATAGTAGTGGAGCAACGAATAGGAATGAGAATTCGATTGGCTCAGTAATACCTGTTAGGAATGAAGTCAACGCAGCAGATGCCATGATACCCATTACTTTCGCGCGGTTTTCTGGTTTAGCACAGTGAGCAATTGCGATTGCTGCAGCCGGTAGACCAAACATCTTGAACATGTAACCACCCGCTAGCTGACCGAAGCCATTACCAGCAGCACGAGATGCTTCATCAGCAACTAGGTAACAAGTTAGTACGCCGTTTTGAGTTTCGCCCGCAGCGTTCACACAAGTACCAGCTTCGAAGAAGAATGGTACGTTCCATACGTGGTGTAGACCGAATGGGATTAGAGAACGTTCAACAACACCGTAAATACCGAATGCTAGTTGTGGGTTCTGATGTGCAGCCCAGTCAGAGAATGCAGAGATTGCACCGCCGATTGGTGGCCATACGAAAGAAAGTACTACCGCAAGGAAAATCGCAGCAAAACCAGTGATGATTGGCACTGCACGCTTACCAGCGAAGAAACCAAGGTACTCTGGAAGTTGAATTTTGAAGAAACGGTTGAATGCCCAAGCAGCAACACCACCGACAAGGATACCACCTAGTACGCCTGTATCGATTTTCTCAACGCCCATGATGCCAGCCATAACGCCAAGCGTTGCTGTCATAATGCCGTAACCAACAATAGCAGCAAGACCTGCTACACCGTCGTTGTTTGTGAAGCCAAGTGCTACACCAACAGCAAATAGAAGTGCCATTTGGCCGAATACTGAACCACCAGCTTGTTCCATAAGATTCGAAACGATCTCTGGAATGAAGCTAAGGTGGGCAGCACCAACACCTAGTAGAATACCTGCGACTGGCAAAACTGATACTGGTAGCATCAGAGCTTTACCAACTTTTTGCAGGTTTGCAAAAAGGTTCTTAAACATGTTTATGCTCCTGATAAATTATAAGTATTATTTGGGCACTAACGGCACACCCCCGTAGCCTCAATGTTAGCACCCAATGAAAATGTAACCACACGTTGCATTATATTTTCCGGCTCTAAATATATATTGATGGCCCTCAAACTTTCCACACAGTTACGAAATTTAGTTTCAAAACAAGTCTCAGATCACACCGAAAAAGCGCTAATGAAAAGGTTTGCATTAAACTTATATTACTGTTTTATAAAGACTTTATTATCAACAGAATTAATTTTAAGGCGTAAATAAAATAAAGACTGATGTTATTTTTAGTAACAAAATTACATTTGAGGGATTTGAATGCGGTTAAATCAACAAATTTAGTAAACATTAAACTAAATGATCTTTTTGGCGTATTTCTAAACAAAAAAGGGGCTATTGCCCCTTTTTTACTACGCTTATTGATTTTTCATCGCAAAAAAAGATTTCGGAAGTTTTCGGTGGTTTTTTGCCCTACCTCTGCTAGCGAGCATCCTTTTAGCTGTGCGATATAGGCTGCAACTTCGACTACGTAAGCGGGTTGGTTCTCTTTTCCACGATGTGGCACAGGAGCTAAATACGGTGAGTCCGTCTCAATAAGTAGCTTTTCTAGCGGTAATGCTTTCACTACTTCCTTCAATTCTGTCGCTTGACGGAAAGTCACAATACCCGAAATTGAGATGTAGAACCCCAAATCCAACGCAGCTTCTGCAAATGGCAGATCTTCCGTAAAACAATGAATCACACCACCACATTTATCCGCTCCACCTTTACGTAGAATTTCTAATGTATCTTCACGTGCGTTACGAGTATGAATGATGAGTGGTTTATTTAGTTCTACCGCTAATTCAACTTGCTGCTCAAAACGCTCTTTTTGCAGTCCCGCTGTCTCTGGTTTGTAATGATAATCTAACCCCGTTTCACCAATCGCCACGACTTTCTCGTGAGAAGCATGACGATGCAGCGTCTCTAGTGAAAATGCACTTTCCACATCAAGTGGGTGCACACCACAAGACGCGTATACATTATCGTAAGGCGTGATCAGCTCTAACATCTTAGGGAAAGAGTCCAACGTCACACCGACCGATAGAAGTTCGGTTACGTTAGCTTGTTTTGCTTTGTTAATAACGTCTTCAACATTGATATGAAGATCGTCGTAATTCAACTTGTCTAAATGACAATGCGAATCTACGAACATAATGCCTCTCGTGATTCAATTAACCAGTTCATTGATAGTAGTTCAAGGTTCAAACCCGGAAAATTCTGCACCTGTGCTTTAAGCTCAAGGAGCTTTTTCGTTGATAGGTACAACCCATCATAATTATTTGTTGGGAACTTCGTCGCGCCAGGCAGTTGATCCACCTCGACAACGCCAAACTGAGCCTTCTGCGCATCTGTTAATAAATACCATGCCCAGCCCAACGCTTTATCAGGGTTCTTCGCAATCATAGTCGCGCACTGAAAAACATCCGATATCGGCGAAGATAGCGTGTCGATAAAACAGCGTTCAAACGTTTGATATTCATCTAACTCGCCACTTTTCACAGCTTCTAGGGTTTTTATTGGAGAGCCCATATTCAACTTTAGCGCATAAGCAGGCACATTTGACTCGCCTTGCTCTTTAATCCAGTTCATTGCCTGTTCAGTCGAAGGGGATGCCACCACCCACTGCTGACAACGACTTTGAATCGTTGGCAGTAATCGCTCTTGATTGTGCGTGACAAGTAAGAACAAGCATTTGTGTCCTGGTTCTTCGAGTGTTTTTAACAAAGCATTAGATGCAGACTCATTCATTGCATCCGCAGGCTCGATAATAAACACACGATAGCCATTCAATTGAGAAGACTCATGAGCAAGACGATTACAGGCGCGAATCTGATCAACCGTAATCGCTTTGCCTTCTTTCTCTGGCCTTATCCAGTGTAAATCGGGATGGCTTTGAGACTTCACCAACTGACAGCTATGGCAAAAACCACAAGCTTCGCTGGCGTAGTTTTGGCACAACAAAGCATGACTGAAAACTTCCACGAGCTTATCCACGGCCAAACCTTTCTCACTTTGCAGCATCAAAGCGCCGGGAACCCGTTCGGAATCTAGGCTCGTTTTTAGGTTATCCCAAACTGGCTGTAACCATGGAAAATCATTCAACATGAATCACCTCAATCCAGATATCACTTATTGTTGCTCTAACCACTCATTAAGAGCGGCTTTGATGTCTCGTGACACTTCTTCAATCGTCTGTTGTGCGTTGATAATAACAATAGAGTCGTCTGCATTCGCCAGCTCTAAATAACGCTCACGAGTACGCTCGAAGAAGCTGATGTCCATCTTTTCAATACGATCAAGTTCGCCACGACCACGAGCACGCTCAAGACCGACACGTGGATCGATATCCATGTACAGTGTGAATGCAGGCTTGAACTCACCTAACGTGGTATCACGTAGGTTCTTCATAAGAGATGCATCGATTTGACGACCACCACCTTGGTAAGCCTGAGAAGACAAATCATGACGATCGCCCACCACCCACTGTTCGTTTGCTAGAGCTGGCTTGATGACGTTTTCGACTAGCTGAACACGCGCTGCGTAAAGCAAAAGCAGTTCGGTCATGTCTTTTAGGTCTTCACCCTCATGCTCTTCTTTTACAAGCGCACGCATTTTTTCTGCTAGCGGTGTGCCACCAGGTTCACGAGTATTAACAATGTTTTCGATACCCGCCATCTTTAGCGTATCTAAAACTGTTTTAATGGCAGTGCTTTTACCCGCGCCTTCTAGGCCCTCAACGACAATAAAGTTTGCTTTCATCATTTGTTCTTTCTTAGTTCTCTTAAATAGGCACGTACAGCACGATTGTGCTCAGCAAGGGATTTCGAAAATACATGTCCGCCCTTTCCACTTGCTACGAAATATAGATAGTTGCTGTTTTCTGGGTTTAAAGCCGCTTCAATCGATGCTTCACCAGCCATGGCAATTGGTGTTGGCGGCAAGCCATTAATCGTGTAAGTGTTGTATGGCGTTGGTGTTCGTAAGTCTTTCTTCCTGATGTTGCCATCATACGCATCGCCCATACCATAGATAACCGTCGGGTCTGTTTGTAGGCGCATACGTTTATTTAAACGGTTTACAAACACAGAAGCTACACGTTCACGCTCAGAATCAATCGCCGTCTCTTTCTCGATGATAGACGCTAAGATCAATGCTTCATATTTATCTTTGATTGGCAGTTTTTCTTGGCGTTGCACCCAGTGAGCATCCAAAATGGCATTCAACTTATCATGAGCACGCTTCAGAATTTGACTTTCACTTGCGCCCGCAGTGTAGTGATACGTCTCTGCTAAAAACAAACCTTCTAGCTTATCTCGTTTAATACCCAATTTTTCCGCCATCTGTTTTTCAGATAAATCTGTCATATCATGCTTAACATATGGCGCAGCACTCAGTTGTTCGACCCACTCAGAAAAACGGCTCCCCTCAACAAACGTAATCGCAAATTGATGCTCTTTGCCAGTATTAAGTTGTTCGAGAGTTTCGTACAACGACACACTAGGCTCAAGTTGGTAAGTGCCTGCTCGCACCTGAAGAAGCTCTGGGTAAAGGTGGGGCATTAAACGAATGTAATCAGAAGCTTCTATGATGTCGTCTTTTACAAGATCACGCATCACTCGGTGAAAGCTGGTGCCATTTTCTACGGTAAACAGCTGAGGCTGCTCTATAAGAATTGGCGAGTTAACATATTGCTTAGTCTGTGAAACAACGTAAAAAACACCAGCTGCACCAATAACGGCAATCAGTACAACAAAAGCAAACAGTTTTTTAATCACGTATTTAGATTCCCTTGAAGTCGTTGTGTCAATTTTCCAATTGGAAATAGAGTCTTATTGTTTTGCGACGAAATGCTCCTAACAGGAGCAACACCTAATAGAGAGTTACACATCCAGATCTCATCGGCCTCAAGCAGCTCGGCAAGCGAATAAGTACTCACTGCCACTTTAATACCAATAACATCTAAATATTCCAGAACTTTACGGCGCTGGACGCCAGCGACACCAGATAAACTCAAATCCGGTGTAAACACACTATTATCTTTAACCCAAAAAAGGTTTGCCATTGTAGTTTCAATGACATGATTTTGCACATTTAACGTCACAGCATCGGTAAATTCAGAGCCCTCTATTTCTGCTTTGGCGAGAACTTGTTCTATTCGGTTATTATGCTTATGTCCGGCCAGAAGCGGTTGAATACCAAGGCGGGTTTCACAGACCCCTAAGTGAACACCATTTTCTTGCCAAAAAGGATAATGAGAAGGAAACGCAAAGTTAGAGACACTGACCGTAGGTCCCTCAATGCCACTTGGACTGTACCCTCGCCCACCTTCACCACGGCTGATGTGAATTTTGATACCTGCCAATTCATCTTTCAAAATAGCTTGGGTAGCCCATTCATGGACAGTGCACCAATTTGGAGAAGGTATTTGTAATGTTTTTAGGCACGCCTCCAACCGCTCGATATGTTCTGGCCAATAAACCAGTTCACCTTTTTTAGTCAAAATAGTGGTGAAGCAACCATCGCCATACTGAAAAGAACGATCGCTAACTGAAACGTGCGTTTGTGGAAGTCCATTTACCCAGAACATTCAAATACCCTTGCTTTGTGAGCGCCAAATAAAACAAAACGGCTCAATGCTAAGCATCGAGCCGTTAGAATACAAGTTTCGTGTCTCTAAACAGTGTTAGAGATTTTTACTCAGCAAATTTTTTGAATACAAGCGAACCGTTTGTTCCGCCGAAGCCGAACGAATTACAGATAGCGTATTCCATATCAACTTTACGCGCTGTGTGCGGCACAAGGTCGATATCTAAGCCTTCTTCTGGATCATCAAGGTTGATCGTTGGTGGAACAATTTGGTCAACCAGCGATAGAACCGTAATAATAGCTTCAACCGAACCTGCAGCACCTAGTAGGTGACCAGTCATCGATTTAGTCGAAGAGACAAGTACTTGCTTAGAGCCTTCTTCACCAAGAGCACGTTTCACACCCTTGATTTCAGCAACGTCACCCGCAGGCGTTGATGTACCGTGAGCATTCACGTAACCAACTTGAGTACCTGTGATGTTTGCGTCACGCATTGCTGCTTCCATCGCTAGAGCGCCACCTGAACCATCTTCACTTGGAGAAGTCATGTGGTAAGCGTCACCAGACATGCCAAAGCCAACAAGCTCTGCGTAAATCTTAGCGCCGCGTGCTTTCGCGTGTTCATACTCTTCAAGAACCATAATACCGGCACCGTCACCAAGAACGAAACCATCACGGCCTTTATCCCAAGGACGAGACGCTTTTTGTGGTTCGTCATTGCGAGTAGAAAGCGCTTTTGCTGCACCAAAACCAGCCATACCTAGTGGAGTAGATGCTTTTTCAGCACCACCAGCAACCATAGCTTCAGCGTCACCGTATGCGATCATACGTGCCGCGTGGCCAATGTTGTGAAGACCAGTAGTACATGCTGTAGAGATCGCGATATTTGGACCACGAAGACCACGCATGATAGATAGGTTACCTGCAACCATGTTTACGATGGTCGAAGGAACAAAAAATGGGCTAACTTTGCGAGGGCCTTTATCAACAAGTGCTGTATGACCTGTTTCGATAAGGTCTAGGCCGCCAATGCCTGAGCCGATTGCAACACCAACTCGAGCCGCGTTTTCTTCGGTAATTTGTAAGCCAGAGTCATCTAGCGCTTGGATACCAGCAGCAATGCCGTATTGGATGAATAGATCCATTTTACGCGCATCTTTTTTAGACATGTACTCTGTGCAATCGAAATCTTTTACAAGACCTGCAAAACGAGTTGAGAAGTTTGTTGCATCGAAATGTTCGATGTTAACAATACCACTTTGACCTTCTAGCAGGGCTTTCCAAGATGATTCGACTGTGTTGCCTACCGGTGACAACATACCCATGCCAGTGACAACTACACGACGCTTGGACACGATATAATTCTCCGGGAATTGAATGTTTCTATGAGAGGATAGAAGAAGTTAGAAAGAACACAGGCGGTCTAGGAGACCGCCTGGGAGAGATAATTACTGAGCGCTGTTTACGTAGTCGATTGCAGCTTGAACAGTAGTGATTTTCTCAGCTTCTTCGTCAGGAATCTCAGTGTCGAATTCCTCTTCTAGAGCCATAACTAGCTCTACAGTGTCTAGAGAATCAGCACCTAGATCATCAACAAATGAAGCTTCGTTTTTAACTTCTGCTTCGTCTACACCTAGCTGTTCAACAATGATTTTCTTTACGCGTTCTTCGATGTTGCTCATTTTTCTTTTCCTTTACAGATTTCGCCTAATGCGATGATTCCGTAGTTTATTCGAACTATTGAAAGTTGCAAGGGGGTCCTTGCTGGTCAAACCACAAAATTAGCGAATTTAACCGAATTTCAATACATTTTTGACTTAAATCATGCACAAATCTTGCGCATGAGCATGACAACTTAATGACAGTTAACAGCAACTATAGGCTATTTTTCACAAAGTAAAACAGCTTATTTTGCGCGAACTGTGCATTAAACCATGTACATGCCACCATTTACATGCAAAGTTTCACCAGTAATGTAAGCCGCTTCAGGTGAAGCAAGGAACACAACTGCTGATGCAATTTCACGTGGGTCACCTAGACGACCTGCAGGCACGTTTGACAACGTTGCTGCACGTTGGTCATCATTTAGCGCCTTAGTCATGTCAGTTTCAATAAAACCAGGTGCTACTGTATTTACTGTCACGCCACGAGAAGCAACTTCACGAGCCATCGACTTAGTAAAGCCAATCACGCCCGCTTTTGCTGCAGCATAGTTAGTTTGACCAGCGTTACCCATAGTACCAACAACTGAACCTACATTGATGATACGACCCGCACGTTTTTTCATCATGCCGCGTAAAACCGCTTTAGACATGCGATAGATAGGCGTTAGGTTCGTATTGATGATGTCATTCCACTCATCATCTTTCATGCGCATAAGTAGGTTATCACGCGTGATACCAGCGTTGTTAACTAGGATATCGATCGCACCAAACTCATCGTTGATGTTTTTTAGTGTCGCTTCGATTGACTCAACGTCAGTTACGTTAAGTGCAAGGCCTTTGCCATTTTCACCTAGGTATTCGCTGATCGCTGCTGCGCCGCCTTCAGACGTTGCAGTACCGATAACTGTCGCACCGCGTTCAACAAGAAGTTCAGCAATTGCACGACCAATGCCACGGCTCGCGCCTGTCACTAGGGCAATTTTACCTTCTAGATTCATCATGTTGTGTTTCCCTTTTCTTATCGTGAGTAAATTACTTAGCGGCTTCTAGCGACGCGACGTCGTTAACAGCTGCTGCGCTTAGTGTTTTCACGATACGTTTTGTTAGACCTGTAAGTACTTTACCAGGACCAAGCTCAAGAAGATTTTCTACGCCTTGCTCACTCATTAGCTGCACGCTCTCAGTCCAGCGAACTGGGCTGTGTAACTGGCGAACAAGTGCATCTTTGATTTTTGCAGGATCTGTTTCTGCTGCCACATCAACGTTGTTGATTACTGGAAGCTGTGGCGCATTGAATTCAATAGACTCTAGCGCAACAGCTAGTTTCTCTGCTGCTGGTTTCATTAGTGCACAGTGTGAAGGCACAGAAACTGGAAGAGGAAGAGCACGTTTAGCACCTGCTTCTTTACATAGTGCGCCGGCGCGCTCTACTGCGTCTTTGCTACCTGCAATAACAACTTGACCAGGCGAGTTGAAGTTTACTGGAGAAACGACGTCACCTTGTGCTGCTTCTTCACAAGCTTTTGCAATGGCTTCGTCATCTAAACCGATGATCGCGTACATTGCACCAGTACCCGCAGGTACCGCTTCTTGCATCAGTTGACCACGTAGCTCAACCAGTTTGATTGCTTCTTTAAAGTCAATCACACCAGCACACACAAGCGCTGAATACTCACCTAGGCTGTGACCCGCTAGGTTTGCTGGTTGCTCTAGACCAAGATCTTGCCATACACGCCAGATAGCCACAGATGATGCTAGTAATGCAGGCTGAGTACGGAAAGTTTGGTTTAGATCTTCTGCAGGTCCATTTTGAACAAGCGCCCATAGGTCGTAACCTAGTGCGTCAGATGCTTCTGCAAATGTTTGTTTCACTACGTCATATTGTTCGCCTAGGTCAGCAAGCATACCTACAGCTTGTGAACCTTGACCTGGAAATACGATAGCAAACTTGCTCATGTTGTTTTCCTTTAAGCAAAGTAAAAAGAAATAAGATGCACCGCAGCGCATCTTAAATTTTGAATTCTTGTGAAAGTTAGAACTTCACCAGAGCTGAGCCCCAAGTGAATCCGCCGCCAAACGCTTCAAGAAGCAGAGTTTGACCACGTTTAATACGACCATCACGTACCGCTTCATCCAGTGCTGTTGGCACGGTTGCTGCTGATGTGTTGCCGTGTTTATCAAGTGTAATCACGACTTGGTCTAGTGACATCGAAAGCTTCTTCGCTGTCGCTGAAATGATGCGGTAGTTCGCTTGATGCGGAACCAGCCAGTCTAGTTCAGACTTATGCATGTCGTTCGCTTCAAGCGTGTCTTTTACTAGCCTTGAAAGCTGAGTAACGGCTACTTTGAACACTTCGTTTCCAGCCATATGCAGCCACTTGTTCGCATCTTTACCACGTTCAGGAACAGGCAGGCTCAATAGATCGCCAAACTGGCCGTCTGAATATACGTGCGTAGAGATAATACCAGGCTCTTCGCTTGCACCAAGGACAACGGCACCCGCAGCATCACCAAATAAGATGATAGTTGAGCGATCCGTTGGATCACATGTTTTCGACAATGCGTCTGCACCAATCACAAGCACATTTTTGCACATGCCAGATTTGATGTGTTGATCAGCAACAGACAATGCGTATACAAAGCCTGAACAAGCAGCGGCTAAGTCGAATGCAGGACAACCTTTAATGCCAAGCTTTCCTTGCACCTGACACGCAGATGAAGGGAAAGTATGGCTACTGCTAGTAGTAGCAACGATAATCAGGTCGATATCGTTTTTGTCGATGCCGGCCATATCGATAGCGTTTTCAGCTGCGTAGAATGCCATATCTGCAACTGTTTCATCTTCAGCTGCAATTCGACGCTCTTTAATACCAGTACGAGCTACGATCCACTCGTCACTTGTATCTACCATTTTCTCTAGGTCTGCGTTAGTACGCACCTGAGATGGCAGGTAGCTGCCAGTACCTAAAATTTTGCTATACATGAAGACTAATAATGCCTCTCGAGTAAAACCGCTTCCAAACGATCGCTAATACGGCTTGGTACTTGTCGTTTGACCTCGTGTACTGCCTCGCCAAGTGCATTGACAATCGCAGATACATCCGCACTTCCATGGCTTTTTATGACGATGCCGCGCAATCCTAGCAAACTTGCGCCGTTATACTGGTCGGGGTTCAGTGTTTTTAGTTCATTAAATAGCCGAGAAAACAGTTTTCTAGCAATCCATCCCTTTATCGTTGATGCCATCATGCTGGTTTTTAGTTTTTCGATAAAGAGTTGCGCTGTTCCCTCGCTGGCTTTTAAGCATACGTTACCGACAAAGCCATCACAAACAATGACATCGGCCACGTCATGCAAAATTTGATTACCTTCAATATAACCCACAAAATTAATTGCGTCGGTTTGAGAAAGCATTTCTGCACAGCGTTTGACTAAATCGTTTCCTTTAATTTCTTCAGCACCAATATTCAGTACCGCCACTCGAGGTGGGTGGCCAAGATGCTCTTCGGCTAATGCACTGCCCATTACAGCAAACTGAAATAAACTGTCAGCATCGCACGACACATTTGCACCAAGATCTAACATCCAAGTACGTTTGCCACTGATGGTTGGTAATGCGGAAACTAAAGCAGGACGCTCAATACCAGGAAGCAGTTTAAGAATAAATCGTGAGAGCGCCATAAGGGCACCGGTGTTCCCACCACTCACACATGCATCTGCTCCGTTTTCAGAAACGAGATCGATAGCCATACGCATAGAGCTGTTTTGGCTGTTACGTAATGCTAATGAAGGCTTTTCTGAATTTGAAATCACTTTCTCGCTATGAAGAATGCTCAAACGAGAACTGGTCGAGGTGCCTAGTTGGGATAATTGAGACGTGATCAGAGGTTGATCACCTATAAGAATCACTTTTAGCTCTGGGAAATGAGACAGTGCCTGCACGGCGGCAGGCACTGTTACGCGTGGACCGAAATCCCCGCCCATTGCATCAAGTGCAACGGTAATACTTTGCAAAGGTTCAACCTTACTTGTTGATAACCTTTTGACCACGGTAGTAACCTTCAGCAGTTACGTTGTGGCGTAGGTGAGTTTCACCAGAAGTCGCGTCTACAGATAGTGCAGCTGTAGTTAGCGCATCGTGTGAACGACGCATACCGCGCTTAGAACGAGTTTTACGGTTTTTCTGTACGGCCATTGACCCTACTCCTATACTATTGGGTTAAAAACCTAAAGAAGAAGCGGCTACCACACCAGTTACTTTTTCAGATTTTTCAAAACGTCGAATGGATTCGGTTTTTCTTCCTCAATTTCTTCAGGAATCTCACCAAAAACCATGTTATTTGAATCAACGCTACAATCCGCTTCGTCGTGCATTGCGATTTGAGGCAATGTTAAGATGAACTCGTCTTCAACTAGTTGTATAAGGTCTAATTCACCGTACTCATTTAGATCTACCAAATCATAAATTTCTGGTGCTTCCTCTTCCGTCTTCTCACCGTAGTAAGGAGTGTAAAGGAATTCAACTTCACACTGATGTGTGAATACCTCATTACAACGCTGACACTCTAAATCGACTTCGATGTTAGCTTTACCAGAGATAACAACAAGTCGCTGTTCATCAAGATCAAATGACAATGAGACTTCTGCGTCGCGTTTTACGCCTTCAGTTGTTTCCGCTAAGCGCTTGAAAAGACTAGCTTGGATGATGCCATCGTAATCTAATCGTTTCTGTGCGGACTTCGCCGGATCAACCGTTCGCGGTATTTTTACCTTTTGCATAGGGCGCGAATATTATCTTCCAAATCAAAATTAGTCAAAGAAAAAGGCAAAAAAGTTGTACTTTTTTACGCTTAACATACAGAGCATTAGCCAGAATCGATTTTGATCGATTATCCTATTGGAAATGCTTGTGCGAATTGTAATTCAAAATGAAAAATTACCAACTGGTTTTAGCCTCAACCTCCCCTTTTCGTAAACAACTGCTGGAAAAACTAGCAGTGCCTTTTACTTGCTTGTCACCGAACAGCGACGAGACACCTTTGCCGAACGAGACACCTTTAGAATTGGTGCAAAGGCTCGCAATTAGTAAAGCCACCTCTTGTGACACAACCGATAACAGCTTAGTGATAGGCAGTGACCAAGTCTGTGTTATTGACGGTAATATAGTTGGCAAGCCGTTGAACCGAGAAAACGCCATTAAGCAATTATTAGCTCAAAGCGGTAAAACTATCACTTTCTATACTGGCCTTGCCGTACACAACACTAATACGAACCATACTGAGGTCGGCTTCGATACGTTTGAAGTGCATTTTAGAGCGTTAACCCAAGAACAAATCGAACGTTACGTCGATAGAGAAGAACCATTTTACTGCGCAGGCAGTTTTAAGAGTGAAGGCATGGGGATTTGTCTGTTTAAGAAGTTAGTCGGCAAAGATCCGAATACGTTAGTCGGGCTGCCGCTTATTGATTTGATCGACATGCTGCAAAAACAAGGGCTAGATATTTTGTAGGGAATCAGGAATCAGGAATCAGGAATCAGGAATCAGGAATCAGGAATCAGGAATCAGCTCTATTTTGTCTTTCTACATACCAATTCTGTCAACTCCAGTTAGAACTTAGCTTCTTTCACATGCCCTCCAACGGAGCGCTTCCGAATATTAGAGCGCTGCATTCCGAACGCCCTTGTAATCCAACTCAACGATCAAAAAAGCCGATGTATTAACATCGGCTTTTACATAGTTTTTTGCAGTCCAGAAGGAGTAGATACTCTTACCTCTACTTTTTACGCAAACCCGCTAAGACTTTCTCTAATTTCGCTTCCATCGGCGCGTTGATTTCCATCCACTCATCATTCGATGGGTGCTGGAACTTGATGTTAGCTGCGTGTAGGAACAAACGGTTCAAACCAACCTGACCAGTGTACGCATCAAAACGACGATCCCCATAGCGGTCATCCCATGCAATTGGGTGGCCCGTGTATTGAGTATGCACACGAATCTGGTGAGTACGCCCCGTAATTGGGCTGGCTTGAATCAACGTTGCTTGCTCGAACTTCTCCAACACTTTAAAACGCGTCTCAGACGGCTTACCGTTTGGATTCACTCGAACAATACTGTTCACTTCGTTTTTAAGAAGTGGCGCATTAACAACTTTGCAGCTGTTTTTCCACTCGCCCATCACAAGCGCGAAGTAAAACTTCTTCACTGTTTTCTCACGGAACTGTGCTTGCAGGTGACGCAGTGCTGAACGCTTCTTCGCAACAAGTAAGATTCCGGATGTATCACGGTCAATGCGATGAACAAGTTCAAGGAAGCGAGCTTGTGGACGCAATGCTCTGAGTGCCTCAATCGCACCAAACTTCAAACCACTTCCCCCGTGTACTGCCGTACCGGATGGCTTGTTGAGAATCAAAAGATGATCGTCTTCAAAAATGATCTTATCTTCTAACTCTGCCACTTTATTTAGCTTCGTACTTGGTGCAACGTCGTCTTCTTTCTTTTCTACCGTAACTGGAGGAATACGAACAAGATCGCCTGCTTTTAGTTTGTACTCTGCTTTAATGCGCTTTTTATTTACGCGTACTTCGCCCTTGCGCACAATTCGATAAATCATGCTCTTTGGGATGTCTTTTAATTGGTTACGCAAGAAATTATCAATGCGTTGACCCGCCATATCTTCGTCGATATCGACGAACTGGACTTGTGTTCTTATTTCGCTCATGGCCGCTATTGTAAACCCAAATCTGTGTGACTTCACATTATTCTTGCTGCAAAAGAAACACTTGTAGTCATAAATAGCCCCAAAACACGCCAAGCTTTTGTTTAGATTATTAAAAGTCTTTATCAACTTCTCTATTTGTTTCTCGTCTTTCTCAGTTTGCGAGACTCAAGTGCTTATGAAACAGCCAGTTATAAATTACAAAAATTGAATTTAGCGCCAATTTTTCCATCGTTTGCGCTAAAGCAGATTGCTGATATCAACCTGCGCTGCTATAGTTCACAGCTGCTAAGGAAGGTTTGGTTACATTTTGTTCATTACCAATCATTTACCCCAAGCAATGTGAGTAGGTTGTTGAATGTCAGGTGCAGCATTGGCGTAAGACACATTGAGTTCAACACACTTGTCACTCTACTCCTCGCATATTCACGTTGAGTATCAACCGCCCGAATAGCGGGTCACAAGTTTCCGTTTCCAACGAAACCCAAAAGAATTTGTGATGACTGAAGTGCCCGAGAGCATCCCCTTCCAGCCGGGAGGCTGCAAAATATAAGCCATGGGATCAGGCACCGTGAAAGAGCGAAAAACCAGTGACAAGTTGCAAAGAAATATAAAAGAAAAGACAACGAGAAATTTTCAATGAAAAGAATGTTAATTAACGCAACTCAAAAAGAAGAGTTGCGTGTCGCTCTGGTTGATGGCCAGCGACTTTTCGATCTTGATATCGAGAGTCCAGGTCATGAATCTAAAAAAGCGAATATCTACAAAGGACGTATCACACGTATCGAACCAAGCTTAGAAGCCGCATTTGTTGATTACGGTGCTGAGCGTCACGGTTTCCTCCCTCTCAAAGAAATTGCCCGCGAATATTTCCCTGAAGGTTACACTTACCAAGGTCGCCCAAGCATTAAAGAAGTGCTGACTGAAGGTCAAGAAGTAATCGTGCAAGTGGAAAAAGAAGAACGTGGTAGTAAGGGGGCAGCCCTAACTACGTTCATTTCTCTTGCGGGTAGCTACCTTGTTCTCATGCCTAATAACCCTCGTGCTGGCGGTATTTCTCGCCGTATCGAAGGTGACGAGCGCACTCAACTGAAAGCCGCTTTAAGCACGTTAGAACTACCACAAGGTATGGGTCTAATCGTACGTACTGCAGGCGTAGGTAAGAGTGCAGAAGAACTTGAGTGGGACTTGAACGTACTACTTAACCACTGGGGTGCGATTAAGGGCGCAGCAGATTCTAACCCTGCTCCATTCCTAATCCACCAAGAAAGTAACGTAATCGTTCGTGCAATCCGTGACTACCTACGTCGTGATATCGGTGAGATTCTAATCGACAGCAATACCATCTACGAACGTGCTAAAGAGCACATTCAGCTGGTACGCCCAGATTTCATCAGCCGCGTTAAAAAATACGAAGGCGAAGTACCGCTATTTAGCCACTACCAAATCGAAAGCCAAATTGAATCGGCTTTCCAACGTGAAGTGCGTCTACCATCCGGTGGTTCTATCGTAATCGACCCAACAGAAGCGCTAACTTCTATCGACATCAACTCTGCCCGCGCAACAAAGGGTGGTGATATCGAAGAAACAGCATTGAATACTAACTTAGAAGCAGCAGACGAAATTGCTCGTCAATTGCGTCTACGTGACCTTGGTGGTTTGGTTGTTATCGACTTTATCGATATGACACCAGTTCGCCACCAACGTGAAGTTGAAAACCGTCTACGTGAAGCGGTTCGCCTAGACCGTGCTCGCGTTCAGATTGGTCGTATTTCTCGCTTTGGCCTTCTAGAAATGTCTCGTCAACGTTTGAGCCCTTCTCTTGCAGAAGCGAGCCACCATATCTGTCCTCGCTGTAGCGGTACAGGTGTCGTTCGTGATAATGAATCCCTAGCTCTATCCGTCCTTCGTTTAATCGAAGAAGAAGCACTGAAAGACAACACCGCGCAAGTTCTTGCCGTTGTACCTGTTCCGATTGCCTCTTACCTTTTGAACGAAAAGCGTCGCTCAGTAAACCACATCGAGCGTATCCAAGAAGTTAAGATCACCGTTGTTCCTAACTCTGATATGGAAACGCCACACTTCGAAGTGATTCGTGTACGCGAAGGTGAAGAGTTTGACCTGCTTTCTTACCTACTTCCTAAGAAATTGGAAGCAATGAAAGAAGCAGAAGGCAAAGAACCTGTTGAAGTTGAAATCAAACCAAAACGTATTGAAGAACCAGTACTAAAAGGCTTCGCTTCACCAACTCAAACTGCACCAGCTCCGGCTTCTAAACCAGCACCAGCTGCTAAGAAGAAAGAAGTGGTACAGGAAGAGAAACCTGGGTTGTTCAGCCGTCTATTCAAAGCACTAGGTAGCTTCCTATTTGGTGGTTCTGAAGAAGTTAAAGAAGAGCCGAAACAAGAAGAGAAGAAACCAAACCGCGACAATAAACGCAACAAACGTGATCGCAACGACCGCCGTCGCAACAATCAGCGTGGCGAAAACCGTGAGAATCGTGGTGACAGAGATAACCGTGATGGCAACCGCGACAACAAACGTCGTCGTAAACCACGTGAAGAGCAGTCAACAGAGCAGAACGAAACACAGCAGCAGTCTAATAAACCGCAAAACCGTAACCAAAAGCGCAAGCCAAAACCTCAACAAGCTGAAAAAGCTCAAGAGCAAAAGGCAAACGCTAAAGTTGCGGAAAAAGGTCTACAACTAGCTGCCGAAGCTCGTACTGGTTCAGAGGCGAAGCCTGAAGAAAACAAAGCGAAGCCAAACGCGAAAGCAGAAAAAGTGAAAGAGCGTCGTCAACGTCGCAAACTGAACAAATCTGTTCGTGTGAAGGACCAACAAGCCGCCGAGCAAGCAGTTGAAACTGTAAAAGCCGTTGAACCTGTTGAAGCGCCAGTTGAAAAGCCAGTAGAGGCAGCAGCAGAAGCACAACAAGACAACAAGGCAGAGTCGAAGCAACGTCGTAACCGTCGTTCTCCACGTCACCTACGTGCAAGTGGTCAACGTCGTCGTCGTGGTCGTGATCGCCGCCCTAACCCATTCCGCCTACGTAAAGGTGGTGTAGCCTCTCCAGAGATGGCAATGGGTAAAGTAATGCCACGTTACATTCCAAAACCAGCGCCTAAGAAGGAAGAGCGAGTTCAGGAAGAAACCGTTATTGCAACATCAGCGGTACCAGCAATGCAAGGTGGTTTTGCTTGTCCAGAAATGGCGATGGGTAAAGTTATCATTCGTCGTGAACAACCTATTGTTACTGAAGCACCAGCTGTTGAACCGAAAGTTCAAGAGACTGTTGAAGCAAAAACTGAAACACCAGTTGTAGAAACGGTTGTTGTTGAAGCACCAGTCGTGGCTGAACAAGCTCCAGTTGTTGAAGTCGTTGAGGCTGTTGAAGCTCCAGTGGTTGACGCAACAGAAACCGTTGTAGAAGCAGCTCCTGTGGTAGAAGCGATTGAAGAAGCAGCAGAAGAAGTTGCCGTTGCAATCGAAACACCAGCAGTAACAGCAGAGCCAAAAGCAGAAGTCATCAAAGTTGTGGCTAAACCACAAGCTAGCGCACCAATGACGAAAGCACCGGGCCCTCAAGAAATTCGCGAAATTTCTGTTACCGCAGCACCACTTAAAGCTGAACGTTACACGTCGAAAGGCGCTGGTAGCCAAGTAGCAACAAACAGTGCAACAGCGGCAATGACAAAACCGAACTTTAACTAAGTTTAAAACTGTCATAGCTTAAAGCTAAATAAAAGGCTGCCATTTGGCAGCCTTTTTTGTTACTTATCGTGTTAACTGAAATTGTTCATATTAATATCAACGACTGATCACATTTGTTGGTCATTATCCCTATCATTCTTGAACTTAATCACACTTTTCGGTAGCATTCGCCGACTCAAGTTTTCGACACCATTCTGATGCTGCTCTTTTTTTACTACGGTTTGTGCTGATCGAAGTGGCTAACACTTCACCTATCAGTACTTGTGCAAATATGAATATGTGTCGAGAGAAATTCATCGCCAAGAGAACTCAATACAAACCATGTTCGAATTTCCTCAATTTTCTAAGCACTCCGTAAAAAATGATGTGCTTTCAGGCTTAACCGTTGCGCTTGCGCTGGTTCCTGAAGCAGTAGCATTCGCCTTCGTTGCAGGTGTAGATCCAATGGTCGGTCTATATGCTGCATTCATTGTAGGCCTTATCACCTCTATCTTTGGTGGCCGTCCTGGCATGATTTCAGGTGCGACCGGTGCAATGGCAGTGGTAATGGTATCGCTAGTTGCAACCCACGGCGTGCAATATCTATTTGCCGCGATTATGCTGGCGGGTATTCTTCAGATTGCCGCTGGTTTATTCAAACTAGGTAAATTCATCCGTATCGTTCCACATCCAGTAATGATTGGTTTTGTAAACGGTCTAGCTATTGTTATCTTCCTAGCACAGTTAGGTCAGTTTAAAGCGCCTGATATCAACGGTATGCTAACTTGGTTACCACAGGACCAAATGTTCCTTATGCTAGGTTTGGTTGCTTTGACGATGGGCATCATCCACTTCCTACCTAAGATCACCACAGCTGTGCCATCTTCGCTTGTTGCGATCGTGACAGTGACAGCGCTTGTTGTTGGTTTGGATCTGGAAACTCGCACAGTAGTAGACTTCCTACGTACTATGTCTGGTGACGAAGCAGCGACTTTGGCGGGCTCTCTCCCTACATTCTCCATTCCAGCGGTACCATTGACACTTGAAACACTACAAATCATTCTGCCGTACGCAATCATCCTTGCAGCTATCGGTCTGATTGAGTCTCTGTTGACGCTGACTGTTCTAGATGAAATGACGAATACTCGCGGTCAATCGAACCGTGAATGTATCGGTCAAGGCATGGCAAACATGACGTGTTCAGTATTTGGTGCGATGGGTGGCTGTGCAATGATTGGTCAATCAATGATCAACGTAAATTCAGGTGGTCGTGGTCGACTTTCTGGCATCGTTGCAGCAAGTGCACTTCTGATCTTTATCCTATTTGCATCATCGCTTATCGAAATGATCCCTCTAGCTGCGCTAGTCGGTGTGATGTTCATGGTTGTAATCGGCACATTTGAATGGGCGACCTTCAAGCTTGCACGACGTGTTCCTAAACAAGACTTCTTTGTTATCGTTCTAGTAACTGTCGTTACGGTGCTGACTGACCTTGCGGTAGCCGTTGCTGTCGGTGTTATTGCATCAGCGCTGATGTTTGCATGGCAGCACGCAAAACACATCTACGCAGACACTCGTTTGAATGAAGAAGGCTCTAAAGAATACAAAATCCATGGCCCTATCTTCTTCGGCTCAGCGGCAAACTTCCTAGAACTGTTTAACGCGCACGGCGATCCAAAAGATATTATCGTTGACTTCGCAGACTCTCGCGTAACAGATCACTCCGCAATCGAAGCGATTGAAACTTTGGCAGAGCGCTACGCTGCACTAGGTAAAACACTTCACCTACGTCACTTGAGCCCAGACTGCCGCAAGCTTCTTGATAAAGCTGGTAGCTTGGTTGAAATCAATGTGAAAGAAGATCCAAGCTATAAAGTAGCAACAGACATTCTAGCGGGTTAATCCCAAATTAGATTGTTCAGGTATAGTTCTTTAGAAAGCGAAAAAGGGATGAGTCATACTCGTCCCTTTTTGTTATCTGTTATTTACATTTATAGCTTGTTCAAAATCGCTTCTGAAGCTTCTTCAATCAAATCTAATACCAATTCAAATCCCCTTTCTCCACCGTAATATGGGTCAGGAATTTCATCGTATTTGGAGTCCGAATAGCTCAAAAATAACGAGACTTTATGGCGATGCTCTACCGGGCAAATATCCAGAAGATCCGCAAGATTCGTCTTGTCTGCTGCGAGTACAAGATCAAACTCTCCAAAATCCTCAACCTTTACCTGACGTGAACGTATTCCTTTAAAAGAATAGCCTCGTTGCTTACCGGCTTGCATAGAGCGTGCATCTGGTGAATTACCTGCGTGGTAACCAATTGTGCCAGCCGAGTCAATTTCGACATCCACACCAAGCTTTTCGGCTTTCGCTCTCAGTACCGCCTCTCCCGTTGGAGAGCGACAAATATTTCCCATACAAACAACGAGTATTTTCTTCATTTTATTCCCTGAATTATCGATGGTTTTTCTTCACGATGTGTTGGTCTATCATAGCGAGATAATCCAATGAACCCAAGTCAGCTTGGGCAGGCACGACAAGGAATTGAGGAAGTAATATGTCTATCGAAGAAAACAAAGAAGCACGCCATAAGGCTCGCCAACAAAAAGTAAAAGAACAGGTAGACGCAAAAATTGCTGCGGCTCAAGAGGAAAAAGGCTTGCTGCTGGTTATCACAGGTAACGGTAAAGGGAAGTCAACTTCGGGCTTCGGAACGATCGCTCGTGCAGTTGGTCACGGTTTGAATTGTTCCGTTGCTCAATTTATTAAAGGTACTTGGGACAACGGCGAGCGTAATCTACTTGAAAAACTTGGGGTAGAATTCCAAGTGATGGCCACGGGTTTTACATGGGAAACACAGAATAAAACGGCGGATACAGATGCTGCTCAGTTAGTTTGGCAAGAATGTAAGCGCATGCTTAAAGACGAATCGATCGATGTGATTCTGTTTGACGAATTAACTTACATGGTGAGCTATGGGTACATAGACTTGGATGAGGTCGTAGAAGCCCTAAACAACCGTCCTAAAATGCAATCTGTCGTGATCACTGGCCGCGGAGCACACCGCACTCTGATTGAAATGGCCGATACAGTATCGGAAGTAAAGAACGTCAAACACGCTTTTGAATCTGGCGTAAAAGCTTTAAAAGGTGTGGATTGGTAATCTATTCATCGCGCAATAATTAATAAAAAAGGGTTGGCGTATTGCCAACCCTTTTCTCTTTTAGATTTAGACCGCAGTTAATTGAACAAGCCTTTCAATAGGCCATCAACGGCTTCTTTGGTCTTCTCATCTTTGATCTTGTCCGTTAGCTTCTCTACACCACGATCAATTTCTTTCTGCGCTTTTTGTTTTAACACATCATCAAAGACCAGTTTGAATTTAGGCTCTGCCCATTTTCCAGATACATTGATAGGAATGGTAATGTCTTTAAGTTCATCGATGTTCTTACCACCTTGCCCTTCTAAAGAACCAACCACTGAGGTACTGATCGTAAAATCGACGGTTTCATTCAGATAGTTGGCTTTACCTTTACCGCGCACACGCAATAACGGTGATTGGGCTTTCATGTTATCCGTTGAAACGACACCTTTATTCAGTTTCAATGTTGCTGTCATAGCACTGAAGTCGGTTTTCTTCACTTCATCTGTGCCGTCTAAGCTCTGCCCTTTAAAACGTGCGTAGTTTTCACGAATCAATTGAGCAACGTTAATGCCGTTAACTGCACCATCGGTAAAGTTAATCGCGATAGTACCAACTAAGTTCTTTTTGATGCCTGTTGGAGTGAGGCTGCTGCCCTTCACATTAACGTCAATATTACCTGTTCCTTCAAGCATATCGTTGTTCGCTACATCAATAAGTAGCGGTTGAACATGAATACCTTTGATCGACTTCTTAGCCGTATAAGTCGCAGGTGATTTACGAGCATCCAACTTAGCTGTTGCAGAAATCGTACCTTGATACAGCTTAGAGGTGAACGAGTTCAGATCAAACACACCACGATTGATAGAGAGGCTTGCTTTTACGGCCTCCATCTTCGCATTCGCCGCTTTGAATTTATCGATCGTGATATCGCCTTTCACGTCTAACGTTTTCAATGCAGACAGGTCCGGTTCAACTTCTGGTCCTGCTGGTGCTTTACTACCACCAGATGCTGGTTTATCACCCGCAGGAGCTTGATTATTCAAGCCCAAAAATTCATCTAAGTCGATATTAGGGCTGTGCACAGCAAAGCGTACCTTAGGAATATCCCCCAGAGTGACATCCGCTTTACCATCAAGTGCAATGGCGTTCGCCGTTAGCTTCTCCAACACAAAGCTCAGGTGACTCTTAGTTAGGTCAAACGAAAGATCCGAAGCCATATCCACTTTCATTGGTGATTGCGGCAGCGTATCCCCCTCAAAAGTTGAGTTGAGCGTCAACTTGTTTAATTGCACTTTGCTAATCGCCTTATCAACGTTCAGCTCACCGCCGCCTTTCATATCGAGTTTCATGCCACCCGCTTCGCCTTTGAGCGCATAGCTTAGGTTATTGGCCTTATCGAACTCAAAAGTGTCCAGACCGATAGTTGCGGAATCAATCTTGTTTGTCGCATCCGCATAAGTCGCATCAAAGTTAATGTCTTTCAGAGCATAGTTTGCAAGACCTTTCGCCAACTTAAAGTCAGCTTTACCTTGGGCGGTAAACTTCTGCTCATTCATCTCACCTTTCACACCAAAATCTGCGGTGGTCCAGTTATCAAAAGCAAACTGGGAGAGATTTAAAGAGATATCAGAAAGCTTAATATGGCTGTCTGCTTGCTTGTCTTGGATTTCAACATAACCATTTGAGATGGTGACACCTGCAAGATTGATTGTCCAATCGGAACCAGAACCTTGTGTTGCACTCTCCTGCTCCGGCGTAGTATCCGTTGTTTGCTCAACTTGTTGAGTTTGCGCCTTGGTAAGGGAATCAATATTTCTGCTGCCATCTTTCAAGGTTTCTAAATAGAACTCAGCGCCATCCAGTGTGACATTGCCAATTTCTAATTGTTTGCTCAACAGAGGCGTAACTGAGACATCCACACCGACGGCGTCGACTTTGAATAAGTTTGGTTGGCTAAAGCCTTGAGGATTGCGCAGCTCGGTGCGTCCCAGTTCGAAACCAATCGATGGGAAAAACTGCCAACTGATATCGCCTTCAATCACCAACTCTAAACCCGTTTGCTTCTGCGCTTGTTCCACAATAAGGGGTTTAAATTGATTCGGATTGACGAAAATAATTAATGCTAAAACAACGGCCAAAATTA
Source organism: Vibrio sp. Sgm 5 (assembly GCF_026241575.1). NCBI lineage: Bacteria > Pseudomonadati > Pseudomonadota > Gammaproteobacteria > Vibrionales > Vibrionaceae > Vibrio > Vibrio sp. Sgm 5. The sequence goes on along the minus strand of NZ_JAPHPY010000024.1, from coordinate 56,577 downwards.
CCACAACAGGTATGGCGATAATTAAGAGCAGTTTCTTCATTCGCTTTTTCCTTGCTCGTGTGTTTTTAAAATTATAATAGCTGACGCCACTTATCGCAGACAGTTCCGCAAAAGCGTGAAAAACATCCAATTTTTATCTGCAACTGACTAATTTAAAAACAAAAAAAAGAAGTGGCACCTAAGGTGCCACTTCTTATCACAAAAATAAAGCGATATAGCCGTCTAAAGGCTTAAGCTTTCAGAAGTTTTGCAATGTGCGCTTTAAGAACGTCGATTGCGATACGGTTTTTACCACCACGAGGAACGATGATATCTGCGTATTGCTTTGAAGGTTCAATAAATTGCATGAACATCGGACGAACAGTTTGTTGGTATTGCTTAAGAACAGAGTCCATTGTACGACCGCGTTCTTCAACGTCACGCTTAACACGACGAAGTAGACAAATATCCAAAGGCGTATCCATAAACACAGTTGCGTGCATTAGGTTACGCAGGCGTGGGTCCGTTAGCAGCAAGATGCCTTCTAAAATGATTACCTTTTTAGGGGTCATTGGTGTGGTGTTACTTGTACGAGTGTGCTCAGTGTAGCTGTACTCAGGCACTTCTACGGCTTCGCCACGCACCAATTTTTCCAAGTGTTCACAAAGTAGGTCGTGGTCTAACGCGCTCGGGTGATCGTAGTTAGTCTTTACACGCTCTTCCATGCTTAGTTGGCTTTGGTCGTTGTAGTAGCAATCTTCCGTGATGACACCGATTTGATGATCGCCCACTTTCTCGCGAAGCTCATTGTAAATCGTGCTCGCGATCAGACTTTTTCCAGAAGCAGAAGCGCCAGCAATACCTACGATGACGCATTGATTATTATCAGACATTAGTTTGCACCCGATGATGATTTTCTAGTCACATAAAAAGATAAACTGCGTGATTATAGGGAGTTCACCCCATAGTTACTAGCTGGAATTAGAGTTTCGTTATAAGTTTCTTTCTACCTAGAGGATCAACCTCTAGGCAAACGATAAAACGAACAGTTTTCAACCAGTACTGTTTAAGAACTTAGTTTACCATTGTAAAACTGATTGCATCTGGCTTGGTCTTTCCTTGCCAATACATGATGCTACAAACACGATCGGCCAATTGCTTGTAGTAGCCAGCATGCTCACTCTCCGGACGTCTTGCGACGGTTGGAGTGCCCAAATCAATGTCTTCCCGCATTGAAATGTGCAATGGGATTTGACCCAGTAAGGCTAAGCCAAACTCTTGCGACATTTTTTCAGCTCCGCCAGTACCAAAAATGTGCTCGACCGCACCACACTGACCACAAATGTGATAACTCATGTTCTCAACTACACCGACAACTGGGACGTTCACTTTATGGAACATCGCCGCCCCTTTACGAGCATCCGCTAATGCAAGATCTTGTGGTGTCGTAACAAGCACAGTACCTGTTACTGGAATCTGCTGTGACAACGTCAATTGAATATCACCCGTACCAGGTGGCATATCAATCACCAAGTAATCAAGCTCTGGCCAATCGGTTTCCGTCAGCAACTGTGAAAGCGCTTTAGAGGCCATCGGGCCGCGCCAAATGGCAGCTTCCGACTTATCCACTAAGTAACCGATAGAATGAGTATAGATACCATGTGCGAAAATAGGCTCCATCCATTTCGCATCGCGAACTTCTGGTTTTGCGTCTTCTTGACCTAGCATCATAGGAACCGATGGGCCATAGACATCAGCATCTAACAAGCCAACTTTCGCCCCCGACTGTGCAATGGCTAAAGCAAGGTTGACAGCCGTTGTCGATTTACCCACGCCTCCCTTTGCTGAGCTAACTGCGATAATGTTTTTCACGCCTTTAACGGCATTGGTAACTTGCGTCTCAAGCGCTTTGATATTCAACTCGATTTGAAAATCGAACGCTGGAACATCACCCGATGCTTGTTGCTCTTTAACCCAATGGCTCAACGCAACTTGAAGTTCGTTGCTCGCAAACGGCAAGGTAATTTGAATACCACCTTGCGCGGGGATCGCAACCATACCATTAATATCTGCCCAGTTTTCCACCAACTGCGGATGTTGAAACTGGTTAAGCCAATGACAAAAATCTTGTTTTGAAGTGAACTGATGCATGAGGCCTCCTTTATGCATCTAATCGTAGCACCCAGCGGCGAGATTCAGAACCCCAAAAAAACTAAGGCAATCCATGGTTTGATGCCTTGGCGTTAGGGAACTCATGGGGTAGTATTAGTCTCTATTTTTTATACCTATCAAAAAGCGATTATTAAGTATGGCAAACGATCCAAGAAAACTGCTGGTAACTTGTGCCCTTCCGTACGCTAATGGTTCGATTCACCTAGGTCACATGCTTGAGCACATTCAAGCTGACATCTGGGTTCGCTACCAACGCCTGCGTGGCAACACTGTAAACTTCATCTGTGCTGACGATGCTCACGGCACGCCAATCATGCTAAAAGCACAACAGATGGGTATTACGCCAGAAGAGATGATCGCTGCAGTGAGCGAAGAGCATCAAAAAGACTTCGCTGGCTTTGATATTAGCTTTGATAACTACCACAGCACACACTCAGAAGAGAACCGTGAACTGGCTTCTCACATCTACCTTGAGCTGAAGAAAAACGGTTTTATCTCTAGCCGTACTATTTCTCAGTTGTTCGATCCTGAGAAGGAAATGTTCCTACCAGATCGCTTCGTTAAAGGTACTTGCCCTAAGTGTAAGTCAGAAGACCAATATGGCGACAACTGTGATAACTGTGGTGAGACGTACAGCCCAACTGAACTGATTAACCCAAAATCAGCAGTATCTGGCGCAACTCCAGTAATGAAAGACTCGGAGCATTTCTTCTTCGACCTACCTCAGTTCGAAAGCATGCTAAAAGAGTGGACACGCTCTGGCTCACTGCAAGCTGAAACAGCAAACAAAATGCAAGAGTGGTTCGAGTCTGGTCTGCAACAGTGGGATATCTCTCGTGATGCGCCTTACTTCGGTTTCGAAATTCCTGGTGAAAAAGACAAGTTCTTCTACGTATGGCTAGATGCACCTATCGGTTACATGGGTTCATTCAAGAACCTATGTGACAAGCGTGATGACCTAGACTTCAACGAATACTGGAAGAAAGACAGCACTGCTGAGCTTTACCACTTCATCGGTAAAGACATCGTTTACTTCCACAGCCTATTCTGGCCTGCGATGCTAGAAGGTTCTGGTTTCCGTAAGCCAAACAACGTATTCGTACACGGCTACGTAACAGTAAACGGCGCTAAGATGTCTAAGTCTAAAGGCACATTCATCAAAGCGAGCACGTACCTAAACCACCTAGACCCTGAGTGTCTACGTTACTACTACGCAGCGAAGCTAAATAGCCGTATCGACGACCTTGACCTTAACCTTGAAGACTTCACTCAACGTGTAAACGCTGACGTAGTAAACAAGATTGTTAACCTAGCTTCTCGTAATGCAGGTTTCATCACTAAACGCTTCGAAGGCAAGCTATCTGCTGAATTTGCAGAACCAGAGCTTTACAACGAATTTGTTGCAGCTGCTGAGCGCATCGGTGAGCTATACGAAACTCGTGAATTCAGCCGTGCTATCCGTGAAATCACAGCGCTAGCAGACAAAGCGAACCAGTACATCGATGAGAAAGCACCTTGGGTTCTTGCAAAAGAAGAAGGTAAAGAGAAAGAGCTTCAAGAAGTTTCTTCTGTAGGTATCAACCTATTCCGCGTACTAATGGCTTACCTGAAACCAGTGATGCCTGAGCTTGCGGCTCGCACTGAAGCTTTCCTAAACGAAGAGCTAACGTGGGAAGGCGTTGCTACTCCGCTAACTGATCACGAGATCACTAAGTTCAAAGCGTTGTTTAACCGTATCGATCCTAAGAACATCGAAGCAATGATCGAAGCATCGAAGGAAGACGCTGCGGCAGAAATGGCAGCAAAAGAAAAAGCGGAAGCAGAAAAGAACAAAGCTAGCCAAACTGAGCTAGATAAAGATCCAATCGCTGAAGAGATTGAGTTCGATGCTTTTGCAGCCGTTGATATGCGTATTGCGCGCATCATCTCGTGTGAAGAAGTGCCAAAAGCAAACAAACTGCTTAAGTTCCAACTGGACATCGGTGGTGAGACTCGCCAAGTATTCTCTGGCATCAAGTCAGCTTACAAACCTGAAGAGCTAGAAGGCAAGCTAACCGTAATGGTAGCGAACCTAAAACCTCGTAAGATGAAGTTTGGTATGTCTGAAGGCATGATCCTAGCAGCGGGCCCAGGCGGCAGCGACCTATGGATCCTTGAGCCACACGAAGGTGCTCAACCAGGTATGCGTGTAATGTAATTCATTACGTTATCGTATTGCTTAAAAATCCCTGCCAATTCGGCGGGGATTTTTTTGACCAAATTCACACTTTTGGTGAGAGTACGCACCAAATTTGTACGCCTGATTTTAACCAAAACTCATAACACCCTGTTTTTATTGACTTTAATTATTGGCATTAAAACTGCTCCTACTTACTTGCTAGGTCAAAAGCACTAACAAGGAGTTGGTTATGTTTGTTTTGATTTCAACTTTCATTTCAATTGCCATTCTGGCGGGGATTTATCACTTGGCTGCGAAGCGCGAGAAGCAACATGCTCGTAAATACCAGCTACTCAGTTTATTGCGTGATGTTGTCTACTTATTACGACGTCATCGAGCAATGACTCACCACTCTCTCCAATATCATCAAAACCACGAGAATGAGATAGAACACGTCCATCGTGAGTTGAGCAATAAGTTACACCTATTACTTGATACGTCACACTTCGAGAACAAACCCATGTATCGCGTGCTGCAAATCAAAATCGATAAACTGATGGAGCAATGGGATGATAACTCTGTAGCACGCAATCAGATGGAACATGGCCGGTTAATTCGTCACTGTTTGTTCCTGATGGATGAAGTGACCATTGCGTGGTTGGCTATCGCTCAAAGAGATGAACTTAATGACGAATATCACATGAATTGGCAAACTGTCATCGACAGCTTAGAAACATTAACTCAGTTACGGATCAGTATCCAAGATATGGAAGATCGCGGCGGTCCTGAACGAATGCGCAATTATGCGTCAGTAATGATAAGAAGGCTTAATCAACTTGCGGTTATCAGCCCTTTGAGCCTTGCCTCTCCTACATCAGTAAGTTCCATACAGGCACTCAACGAATACATTGATGGGGATATCAACACGCTTAAAGTAGAGAAGTTGTATGATATTACTTCGGATTTATCTTTGACCATATTTAACACTTACGACCACATTCTGTCAGATATTATTGAAGTCCTGTATCAACCGCTACCAAAGTTATCTTTAGCCTAGTAGTTAAAATAAAAAACCGCAGTCGAGTGACTGCGGTTTCTTTATTCTTGAAAACGTCGTTAAGTTGAAGCTTAGCTGTCGTCTTCAGTGAAGTTGGTTGGAAGTTGCAGCTTCATCTCATTCCAGATCTGTGCACTTTCCATACCGTAATGACGAATCAAAATCGGTAGCTGATCACGCTGACCTGTTTCACAGGTTTCAAACAACTGACGGTAGAATCTCAATGCCAGATCACGTGATGCTGGGTTCGAGAAGTAGTAGCTGCCTACACGATCATAAAGCTTTCTCAAACCGTTAAAAATCAAGCCGTAAATTTGGTTGCCAGAATGGAATGCAAGGCGTTGAAACAGCATGTAGTCATAGAAGTTGAACGTCTTAGCAATCAGAATCTCTTGGCGTTTTGCTTCATCTTTTTCATTGTCTTCTTTGACACTTTGCAGGATTTTGTCTGCATATGGAGACGCGGCAATAAAGTCATCCCAAGAAGGTGCGCTAACAAGTGCTTCACAAGATTCAATTACGTTCTGGATTGTACGCTCAGACGCCTCTTTGTTTGCTTTGAACGCATAGCGCATAAAAATTGGACTGATATTCGTACGTGCCGCAAGCAAATCTTCAACGATGTTTGTCGCGTTATCAACGTCTAACGTCATTAGCGTGTCCAAGATATGCAGACCAGAAGTCTCCATGAATTGGTTCACTTTGGTTGGTTTACCATGCTGGATAGTCAACCATCCATCACGAGCAAGACGTTGCAATACTTCACGTAGTGTAGTTCGAGTAACCCCGATCAGTTCAGATAGTTCACGTTCAGCGGGTAAAATTGAGCCAGGAGGAAAACGGCCGTTCCAAATGCTCTCGATTATGTATTTTTCTGCGAAACCCGCAGGGCTCTTAGCCTTAATGACCATTCTGTTTTTATCCAATATTGATTTCTAAGGGTCGATACCACTCATCATACCACTACTTAACGATTAGCGAAAATTAACGATCAATAAATGAAACGATTTCTCAATATAGAGTTAATACTCTACATATATCTTCAATTTAAAATACCAACCACTTGGAACCAAAGGCGCAAAAGTCATATTCTGTATAAAATACAGCAGTCATAAAGTCATATAAAATAAAGCCTACCTCGTCACATTTTTCTGCTCAAAATATGCAAAATAAATTTGTGTTTTACGATTAATATTCTTTCTTAATTGATCTTTTCTCGTAATTGACTTCGTTTTAAATTCCAAGGTGATTTTTTTTAAGCTTTTCGTGGTATAGTAACGCCGTTTTGATCGCGTTATTACAAATAAAAAGCAGTTTTAGTCGGAAGCATCACGTTTTGTTATTGACTATAAAATGCCGAGGTGTAGAGTTGCGGTCGAAAGTGAGCGGTGCTTAAGTTCAGGGGAAGTAACTTGGCAAGACTACAGTAAGACAATGGATTGTTGTTTTTCTAAGTTATTGTTTTAAAAGACTAAATAATAAGTCTAACAAACAGATACTTAAGCACTATTGTAGTGTCTATTCATAATTTTGTTATAAAGAGAATTATCATGCCGATGTCGCTCGGAAATGCCTTTATCAAGAACTTCCTTGGTAAAGCGCCTGATTGGTACAAAGTTGCCATTATAGCCTTCCTAATTATTAACCCGATTGTTTTCTTCTTAATTGACCCATTTGTTGCAGGTTGGTTGCTAGTAGCGGAATTTATTTTCACATTAGCAATGGCGCTGAAGTGTTACCCACTTCAACCCGGAGGCCTCCTCGCAATAGAAGCGGTTGCTATCGGTATGACTAGCCCTGCCCAGGTGAAGCATGAGCTAGTTGCAAATATCGAAGTACTTCTACTATTGGTATTCATGGTTGCGGGTATCTACTTCATGAAACAGCTTCTGCTGTTCATTTTTACGAAGATCCTGCTTGGTATCCGTTCTAAAACGTTACTTTCGCTCGCATTCTGTTTCGCTGCCGCGTTTTTGTCAGCATTCTTGGATGCGCTGACCGTAATCGCAGTTGTTATCAGCGTTGCCGTTGGTTTCTACTCGATTTACCACAAAGTGGCCTCAGGAAACCCAATTGGCGACCACGATCATACTCAAGATGACACCATCACTGAGCTAACTCGTGACGACCTAGAAAACTACCGTGCTTTCTTACGTTCACTGCTTATGCATGCTGGTGTAGGTACCGCACTAGGTGGCGTAACGACGATGGTTGGCGAACCTCAAAACTTAATCATTGCTGACCAAGCTGGTTGGTTCTTTGGTGAGTTCTTGATTCGCATGGCACCGGTAACACTTCCAGTCTTCTTCTGCGGTTTGATCACTTGTGCAGTTGTAGAGAAGCTGAAAATTTGTGGTTACGGTGCGCAACTGCCTGATAACGTTCGTCAAATCCTTGTTGACTTCGACCGAGAAGAGCGCAAAACACGTACAAATCAAGACGTCGCTAAACTTTGGATTCAAGGTCTTATTGCCGTGTGGTTAATTGCAGCACTTGCACTACACTTAGCAGCAGTTGGTCTGATTGGCCTTTCGGTAATTATCCTCGCGACTTCGTTCACGGGTGTGATTGAAGAACACTCAATGGGTAAAGCTTTTGAAGAGGCTCTGCCATTCACGGCACTACTAGCGGTATTCTTCGCGATTGTAGCCGTTATCATTGACCAAGAGTTGTTTAAACCTGTTATCGACGCGGTTCTCGCCGTTGAAGACAAAGGTACGCAACTTGCGTTGTTCTATGTCGCAAACGGTCTATTGTCGATGGTATCGGATAACGTATTCGTAGGGACAGTCTACATCAATGAAGTGAAAGCGGCATTGATCGACGGTCAAATCACCCGTGAACAATTCGACCTACTTGCAGTAGCAATCAACACAGGTACTAACCTACCTTCTGTTGCGACTCCAAACGGTCAAGCAGCCTTCCTATTCTTGCTAACATCTGCACTGGCACCATTGATTCGTCTATCATACGGCCGCATGGTTGTCATGGCATTGCCATACACTATCGTACTTGCTCTTGTAGGTTTGATGGGCATCATGTTCTTCCTAGAACCTGCAACCGCATTCTTCTACGATGCTGGTTGGATTGTGCCTAGTAGTGGTGATCTAGCACCCGTTGTGTCAGGTGGACACTAAAAATATGAGTTGATTAGGAAACTTATCCACGTTAAAAAGCTCTGAGTAATCAGAGCTTTTTTATATTTCAGACAGGATTGAAACCCGTGACTATTTTCGCATCACTAAACCAGTTTTCGAAGGGACGCTTATCTTGGCTTCTACTTCTTCTTGCTATTGTCTTCTTTGAAGCCTGTGCCCTATTTTTCCAGCACGTTATGATGCTAGCCCCTTGTGTTATGTGTATTTATGAACGCGTAGCCATGCTAGGTATTGGGGCAGCTGCAATGCTCGGCCTTATTGCACCAAACAACCCAATCACGCGTTGGATTGCGCTTGCGGCTTGGGGAGCAAGTGCATATAAAGGTTTAATGCTGGCAATGCAGCATGTCGATTACCAATTTAATCCATCGCCGTTTGCTACATGCGATCTCTTTGTTACGTTCCCAAGCTGGGCGCCATTAAATCAATGGGCACCATGGATGTTTGAAGCGTATGGTGATTGTGCAAAAATCGTATGGCAATTCTTTGGATTATCGATGCCACAATGGCTCGTGGTTATTTTTGCCGGCAACTTGATCGCTTTTGCTTTCGTTCTTATTGCTCAATTTGTAAGCCCAAAAAGAAAGAACCCGATCCAATAACACGGTTCAATAACCAAGCGATAGTTATGAAAAAGCCGACCTCAGGTCGGCTTTTTCACGTCAAGTCAGCGAGTGAAACCTACTTCCCACAGCACTGCTTAAATTTCTTACCACTCTCACATGGGCATGTATCATTACGGCATACACCTTTGAATGGATTTAAGCTCTTCGACTTTTTACCGACCATCAGCTCATCAGCGCCTAATGCGACTTCATTGATCATCAAGTCAAGCTGGTCCACAAAATCAGAAAGCGCAGGCGGTGTTGCGATGCCAGCATCACGCATTTGTTGCTGTGTTTGCTCTTCATCAATCGCCAACATCATTGTCGTCAATAATGCTTGCAGCATGCGCTCTAAGCCATCATTAAGCGCAACGTCATGCCATTGTTCCTCAATGGTTGTCCATACAGACATAAAGCCTTCTGCAAAGTCTGCTAGCTGCTCTGTATTGCTATCTGCTAACTCTAGAATCGAGTATTCATTACGCAGGATATAGTTGTGCTGCTTGTGAATCTGTTCTTCTACTACTGGTTGAATCGCTTTAAAACCCTCACCTAATAGCGGCTCTAGCCAAGTTTCTGGAGCTAAAGGTTTCGTCGTTAAGTTGGCTGCAAGTACCGCGCCTTCAATAAAAAGTGAAGACTCATCTAGCTGGACTTCACCTTTTTCTATCAATGTATATTGCATGACATCTGGTTTCCCATGAATTTGGCGGCATTATACCTCAGAGCTTATACCCAAGTAACCTCGAGATGCTTGGGCATATAGAATGCTAGTTGATGTCACTCCAAGCGGATGACTCTTTTAATGACAAACTTCACTCACATCGCTACAATCGCCCTCCTTTTTCTCACCAAACTGTATTAGGCAAACTATGCGAGTTGTATTAGGCCCGATGGAAGGGGTTTTGGACCATTTGATGCGTCAAATCCTGACTGAAATAAACGACTATGATCTTTGTGTGACAGAGTTTGTTCGTGTGATCGATCAGCTTCTTCCAGATCATGTTTTCCATCGCTTATGCCCTGAACTTCTGCAAGGCTCTCAAACTGCATCTGGTGTACCTGTCCATGTCCAACTACTCGGGCAAGAACCAAACTGGATGGCTGAAAACGCGATAAAAGCAGCGGAGCTTGGCGCGCGCGGTATTGATTTGAACTTTGGCTGCCCAGCAAAGTTGGTGAACAAGAGTAAAGGTGGTGCAGCCTTGTTACAGCACCCTGAACTCATCCACAATGTGGTTAAAGCATGTCGCGATGCCATGCCTAATGATATTCCAGTGACCGCAAAGATTCGTCTTGGCTGGGAGAACCCTGAAGACTGTTTTGAGATTGTAGACGCAATTCAAACAGCTGGAGCGAATGAGCTCACTGTTCATGCTCGTACCAAAGAAGGCGGATACAAAGCTTCTGAAATTAAGTGGGAATACATTACGAAGATTCGTGAGCGTTTCGATATCCCATTAATCGCTAACGGCGAAATCTGGAATTATGAAGATGGCCAACGTTGCATTGCGACCACAGGCGTTGATTCTTTGATGGTATGCCGAGGTGCATTCAACATTCCTAACCTTGGAAACATGGTTAAACACAACCACCAGCCTATGCCTTGGTCAGAAGTGGTTGATCTATTGATTTACTACTCACAGTTTGAAATGAAGGGCGACAAAGGCTTGTACTACCCGAATCGCGTAAAACAATGGTTCTCTTATCTGCGACAAGCGTACCCAGAAGCGAAAGAACTGTTCCGAGAAATCCGTACGTTTAACAAAGCCGCCCCTATTGTCGAGTACATTCAACGCTATCGAGATGAATTGCACACGCGCGTCGCTTAACCTACCGACATTAAAAAAGGGCGATGAATTCGCCCTTATTTATGTCTAATTTCCAACAACAAATTGCTTAAGTCGCTTAATAACAGATTTTGTTCTTACCTGTACTTTTCGCTTCATAAAGCTTTTCATCAGCAAGCTTAAACAGCTCATCAAAACCTTCCAATTGAGCCGCAGACTTAAATTCAACCCCACCCGAAACCGTAAAGCCTCCGTCGACGATTTTAATGGAGTGTTTGGCAATCGCTTTTCTTACACGCTCTAAAATTCTTAGCATGCTGTCAAAGTCTTCATCATAGATAGCCAAGACAAACTCTTCTCCACCAAAGCGTGACGCAACATCGGAATGTCGAATGTTATCTCGAATACATTTGGCGACTAAGCGAATCGCATCATCACCTACATCATGACCATGCGTATCGTTAATCGCCTTAAAGTCATCGATATCAAACACCGCTAAAGCAACGTGTTTCTTGGTCATTTTGTTTCGCCAAACCGCTTGAATTCCACGGCGGTTCAATAAGCCCGTCATTGGATCTTTTGCAGCCAGTTCTTTGAAGTAATGTCGCTCTGTACGTGTGTTAACCAAAAATAGTGCTACTGTACTCAACACGTAGATAAAGAAAGCCACCGCAACGCTGTATTTCTCAAATGCCAACAAGTTCTTGAACTCATCCCAAAGATTATATTCATAGAAAATAGTATGGTTTGCACTCAGGCGTTCATGCTCAACAGGTTGGACTCGCATTACATTCTCAGGTAACCCCATCACATTAGAAATGATGTGCAGATGTCCGGTTAAGTTCTCGTTTGTTTCAAGCAATCCATCCACATCAAAATCAATCGACAATACGCCCTGATGGATGCCTCGCTCATAAACAGGTACTGTCAAACTTACAATCTGCCCGTCATGACGATCCAGCATTGGTGCAGGGCCAGACAAAGAGACTTTCATCGTCTCTTGAGCAGTTTTTTGCCAAAAAGGTCTAGCCTTTAGGGTTTCCCAAAGTTGTTGGGTGTAATATTGGGCGTAGGTATCCGGCGAAGAAATAATGTACCCTCGCTGATCAATATAATGAATCGCAACGATGTGAGATTCAATATCGTGAAGAAATGACAACGAAGGGGCAAAGCCCGCTTTTTTCTCTGCCAATTTAAACAGTTCAGTACCCGGTTCGCAGAGCTCTGTTTGCCCCACGATCATATAATCCAGCTCTACAGCGGGTAAACCACCAGAGTGCTTGCTCTCTAACAACAACACATCGATGGGCCAGACGTAGCACAACCCATTTTTTTCCATATGGTTATGTTCTTTGAACAATGGGTGCGCAGGGTTGGAATAATTAATAAAGCTATAATCTAAAGCGGTCAGCACTTTTATCGCTCGATCGATAGCTCGATCAACCTGCGCGTACTCCAATGTGATGTAGCGATTCATTGCATCGTAATAGTTCTTCGCAGTCACGATCATGACTGCGATAAACAAAAATAGCGGGAAGAAGATGACAAACTTGAGGCTAAATCGCCTTTTATTACCCATTAAACACCATTGTTTCAGTTATTATTTGCCCTTCGACAGCGTAAGTTACCAAAGGACTATTTATAGTTTTTCATTTATGTATTCATAAATTTTAATAAATCTGAGCTAACGTGTCACTCCAACTGCCATAATTTGCAGTTCATTGCTGGGATATTGACAGAAAAATGACGTTGCGCATCGATAACTTCACCATTGTCTAATAATTGATGCAAGTGCTTTGCATTTAAGCCAAGTTGCCATAAAGGTAAATTAACAATTTTGTCGTATTCGCTTAAGTTAAATGCCACGACTATTGCTTCTTCTTTCCACTGTCTGGCATACACCATTGTGCTTTCATCACAGTGCAACCATTGTATACTCCCTGACTGTAATGAGCTGTATTTATTACGAATTCCAATCAATACCTGATAGAAAGGAAACCACTGAGAACCATCTAATTCCTCCCAAGGGAAGCAACGTCTATTGTCCGGATCTAAACTCCCTTCTAACCCCACTTCGCTACCATAGTAAAGGCATGGCGTACCGACATAAGTCATTAACAGCAACAATGCCACTCGCATTTTTTCTTCATCGCCATTCAAAAGCGTCAGAAAACGGGCAGTATCATGGCTATCTAACTGATTAAGCTGAGAGAGTTGGTTTGCAAATGGGATTTTAGCCCGAGCTTCATCTATCCACTCTTTAAACTCCATGACATCAATATCAATTGGGTCATACATGATGTCTTGTTTGGCAATCAAAGCGCGAACTGGATGAGCAAAGCCGTAATAATTCATCGCGCCATCTTCTTGCCCCCCCTGAAGCCATTGTGTCGCTTCAAAGAAATGCTCCCCCAACACATAGGCATTGGGATTGACCTCTTTTGTGGCCTTGCGAAAAGCTTCCACATAGTGAGCGTTGTTCTTTGCGCCATCGCCCTCACCTAACATATGAATCACATCGAAGCGCCAACCGTCGACAGCATAAGGCGGTTTAAGCCAATATTTGATGACCGACTCTTCACCTTGGTAGATATGGTCACGAACTTGTTCATTCTCAAAGTTCAGAACCGGTAGATTGCCAATATCCTTCCATCCAATGTAATTGTTGGTTTGCCCCTCGAAGAAGTAGTAATCACGGAAGTCAGAATTTGGATTCCCGTAAGCCCCTTGGCCTTCTTGTTTAAGATCAAACCAAGGGTGATGAACTGATGTGTGGTTAAACACCGCATCCAAAACAATCTTCATCTGCTTGCCACGAATTTGCTCACACAACTGCGCAAACTGCTCATTCGAGCCAAACATTGGATCAATCTTGAAGTAGTCTGTGGTGTCGTATTTATGGTTGCTTGGCGCTGTGAAAACTGGGTTGAAGTAAAGTGCTGTTACACCAAGTTCGGCCAAGTAATCCAGTTTTTTCTCTACGCCTTTTAAGTCGCCACCAAAGAACTCGCGCGCACCCGTATTTTTATGAGAACCAACAGGGGCTCCCCATGACTTAACCAGTGCGCCTGGGTCATAGGCAGCATAATCATCTTGGGTGACTTGCTCAGAACGACTTGAGGCAAAACGGTCCGGGAAAATTTGGTAAAAGACCTGCTCTTGTACCCAACTTGGCGGTTGAGATTGAGTGTTGAGTTTGAAGTGAAACTCTTTGGGCGGCATACGTTTATGTACACCTCTGCCATCGAGCCAAAACTGCTGCTTGCCTTTGAGCAGTTTGAAGACGTAGTGAGTCACATCACGGTCTTTATTTGACGCAAACTGAGCTTTCCAGAGAGTAAGCTCACCAGCTTCTCCGCTGCGTGACATGCTAATCAGGTATTCTTCATTATCCGGTTCACAACGAACGTGCACGCTATCAAAATCAGTGTTCTCGGTTTTCAGGATGACGGTTAGCAAATCGCCATCAAAAGTGAGGCCATCATCAGTTTGGCTATGGAAGATAAATGGAAGGGTCATGGCAAGTGCTCTTAGTATTGGAATATTCCACTATTTTAATTAAGAGTATTTACCGAAAAATCCTCCTTTTAAAACGACCATTTAGGTTATTTCTCAAGGAGGAGCACGTTTGGTAGGCGTAGTTCTGTGTTTGCTTAGATTAGTTCAACAATAAACTGTCGTCCGCTAATTCCTCTCCTCGCACCTTTGAGAACATCTCTAGGAGATCCGGAACTTGCATATTGGCACGTTGCTCACCTGCGACATCAAGAACAATCTCACCTTGGTGCAGCATGACCGTTCTGTCACCACAAGCCAGCGCGTCTTTCATTGAGTGCGTCACCATCATCACTGTGAGATTGAACTCGCTGACGATACGCTTGGTTAGATCGATAACAAAAGCCGCCATGTGCGGATCTAACGCAGCAGTATGCTCATCTAACAACAACAGCTTACTGTCTGATAGTGTTGCCATGACCAAACTCACGGCTTGACGTTGGCCGCCTGACAACAGACCAATACTGTCTCCTAGCCGGTCCTCTAAACCCAAACCAAGAATACTGATTCTCTCCTGGAAAAGTTTACGTCGTTTGGAAGAAATCGCCATTCCCCAACCACGACGCTTACCGCGCATGTACGCTAGAGCCATATTCTCCTCGATGGATAAGTCCCCACAAGTCCCTGCTAAAGGATCCTGGAAAACTCTCGCACACTGCGTAGCACGTTGGTCCACACTCTTTCGTGTTACGTCTTGCCCGTTGATAATGACTTGCCCACCAATCATCGGTGTTTCACCAGTCACCGCACCAAGCAGAGTCGACTTTCCCGCACCGTTAGACCCAATCACAGTGAGGAACTGGTGCTCAGGCACATCCAGAGATACGCCTTTTAACGCTCGGTTTTCCAAAATCGTTCCGGGGTTAAAGGTTACTTGGATATTACTTAACTCAATCATAGCGCCTCCCCTGAACCATTTTTAGATGCCGTTTGTTTGGCGTCATTAACGCGTTGTTTGGCTTTCATTTTTTGTTTTAGCTTTGGTGCAATTAGAGCTACAGCTACAAGCACCGCCGTAACGAGATTCAGGTCGGAAGCCTGTAAGCCAAACATGCCAGAGCTCAGAGCAAACGCGACAGCAAGTCGGTATAAAACCGAGCCAATAATGACCGCACATACCGCCACCCATATTTTGCGACCTGGAATGAGTGTCTGGCCAAGAATCACTGCCGCAAGACCAACCACTATCGTACCGACACCAGAGGTCACGTCAGCAAAGCTAT
Organism: Vibrio sp. Sgm 5; assembly: GCF_026241575.1. Classification (NCBI taxonomy): domain Bacteria; kingdom Pseudomonadati; phylum Pseudomonadota; class Gammaproteobacteria; order Vibrionales; family Vibrionaceae; genus Vibrio; species Vibrio sp. Sgm 5. The sequence goes on along the minus strand of NZ_JAPHPY010000024.1, from coordinate 40,880 downwards.
TGGTCTGAGCAAACAAGGCCCCAGCAAAGCCAACAAAACCGTTAGATAGCGCCAAGCCAAAGTAGGTGTAAAACCCTGTACTGGCTCCTTGCGCTGCAACCATACGCGCATTGACGCCTGTAGCCCTTAAACCAAGGCCAAAATCACTGTTCAGTAAACGCACCACAAACCAAGCAGAGAACAAGACCAGTACACCAACAACTAACGGCCGGATGTACATAGAGTCCCCCATGGCTTCAAACGGGGTAAGAATGGTGTCTTCACCTAGAAGGGCCATATTGGGCTTGCCCATGATGCGAATATTGATAGAAAACGCCGCAATCATGGTAAGGATGGAAGCTAATAGGTGAAGAATGCCGCATCGAACCGCAAGAAAAGCAGTTACCCACCCTGTCATTCCACCAGCAATAACAGCCATTCCGGTGGCAATCCAAGGATTGATGCCCGCAACAATCGCGGTTGCAGCCACGGCAGCCCCCATTGGAAAGCTGCCATCAACACTTAAATCGGGAAAGTCGAGAACACGAAAAGTAAGGTAAACGCCTAATGCAACCAAGCCATAAATCAAGCCAATTTCAAGCGCACCAAAAAAAGCAAATGCAGACATAACTGCTCCCTCTGCATAAATCAGGTCGGCATTTTACCGACCTGATAAGGACTCTTATTGCATGCTAGTTGCACGTTTCACTACAGCGCTAGGTAACTGGATACCGAGTTTGGTCGCTGCACCTTCATTCACCACTAAGTCAGAGCCCGTCGCAACTTTGACATCTAGCTCACCCGGTTCTTTACCTTCTAATATCGCAGCAACATAATCCGCGGTTTGCACACCGACCTGATAGTAATCGAACCCGAGGCTGGCAATGGCACCTTTTTCGACGTAAGACGTTGCACCACCAAACACTGGCTTCTTCGCCTGATTTGCCGCAACAATCATCCCTTCTATCGCACTTGCGACTGTGTTGTCTGTTGGCGCATAAAGCACATCCGACTTAGCGGCAATGGCTTGCGTCGCCGATTGAACATCCGCACTCTTCAATGCTGTCGCTTCCACGACTTCTAATCCATTTGCTGCTGCACTTTCTTTTAGCAGTTGTACCAGCGTCACCGCGTTTGCTTCTCCTGGATTGTAAACCACACCAATGGTTTTAGCGGCTGGGAGTATTTCTTGAATCAAAGCAACATGCTGTGCCACAGGTGATAAGTCAGAAAGGCCAGTGACGTTTTTCCCCGGCTGATGCATGGATTTCACAAGCTTTGCGCCCACCGGGTCCGTTACCGCAGTAAATACCACAGGAATTGAACGTGTCGCTGAAACCAGAGCTTGAGCAGAGGGCGTTGCAATACCCACTAAAACGTCTGGATTCTCACCGACGTATTGGCGAGCGATCTGTACGGAAATCGCGGGGTTACCTTGGGCAGTTTTATAATCAAACTCGAGGTTTTTTCCCTCTTCGTAACCTTTGGCTTTTAGACCGTCTAATAAGCCTTGTCGGGTAGCATCTAACGCTGGATGCTCAACGATTTGGGACACCGCTACGGTTGCGGTGTTGGCAAACACGCTGGCGGAAGAAAAAGTCGCCGTAGCAGCTAAAATGGCGGTGGCTAGTAAACGTTTCGTTCTCATCATTACTCCTTGATGTCTCTTCATCCTTGTACCACGAGCGTTCGTAAAAATTATGATGCCAGCATGGTTATTCAGAAGATGGGATGTCGTGTTTTCTGTGCACTTTTTGTGCATCTCGTTTTCATTATTAACGCTAACTCTCGGTAAATAAAAGTAAGATTTAACAACAAAGTAACATTTGTGATCGCGACGCCGCTATTAAAGATAGTTTTGACAGCACAGAAAACGGTGGGATGGAGAAATGTAGAACAGACAGAAATGGAGTGACAAAGGCTCACTCCATTTTCATAACATTGACTTGAGGGTTGTTGTTGTCGAGATTAGAACCAGCGCTCCAGCGCAGTTTTATCTAACTGACGGAAAGCTCTGTTCAAGATAATCGCCAATTCTTTGTATCTTGGTTTTGCTTTTGCTGGCTCAAGTGCAAAGCCAGTCTCAGTGATCTTTTGATGCAGTTCTCGGTACCAAGACGCAAGTGCTGGAGGCAATTTGGTATTAGAACGACTGCCTAACCACCACATCCCTTGTAAAGGCATGCTGATGGCAAATAATGCGACGACAATGGCTTGCGGTAACGCATTGTAATTGTTAAAAGCCATTTGAGTGAGAACACTGATCGCCGCTACTGCCGGCATCACTTTAATGCCGAAACGCGTTGCTTTGATAATGCGTTGTTCGGGAAAAATGGCGGTCAGCTCTTTACGAACCGGCCAGATCTCCATGTAGTTTTGGCCATCTTTCAGGCTATGGAACAATCCGACTTTATTACTCATACCACTCTCTCACTAAAAAATAGTTGAACATTTCAACTGAAGGCGCAAAAAATTGATGAAAGTTAATATTCTTTCAAAATTTTTTTGTTATCATTGCCTATTATCGCTATCCTTTGCAGACCCTCAATCTCATTGTTGCCGTTATTTACAATTTAAGCAACTTGAGATTCCTATCTGCACGGATCGCATCATAGTGATGGATGGGTTCATCACTATTCTTTTATACGGAATTAGAACGATTTTTGACCAAGATTAGTACGCACCCTCGATGGTATCGTCTATTCTTGTGATTAATTTTTCATCCTTTAACTGATTTTGATCAGACGAATAACAGGTAGTCACACATGTCTAAGCTAGTTTTAGTTTTAAACTGCGGTAGTTCTTCTCTTAAATTTGCTGTTGTTGATGCAGAAACAGGTGCAGAGCACCTATCAGGTCTTGCTGAATGTCTTCACCTTCCTGAAGCACGTATCAAGTGGAAACTTGATGGTAAACACGAAGCTCAACTAGGCAACGGTGCAGCACACGAAGAAGCGCTAGCGTTCATGGTTGAAACTATTCTTGCTTCTAAGCCAGAGCTTAAAGCTAACCTAGGCGCTATCGGTCACCGTATCGTTCACGGTGGCGAACAGTTCACTCAATCTGCACTGATCACTGACGAAGTACTTAAGGGTATTCAAGACGCTGCGACTTTCGCACCGCTTCACAACCCAGCGCACATCATCGGTATCGAAGCTGCTAAGCACAACTTCCCAGAGCTTCAAAACGTTGCTGTATTTGACACTGCGTTCCACCAAACTATGCCTGAAGAGTCTTTCCTATACGCTCTTCCTTACAAACTATACAAAGAACACGGTATCCGTCGTTACGGCATGCACGGTACTTCACACCTATTCATCACTCGTGAAGTTGCAGGTCTACTAAACAAGCCAGTTGAAGAAGTTAACATCATCAACTGTCACCTAGGTAACGGTGCATCTGTTTGTGCGATCAAGAACGGTCAATCTGTAGATACTTCTATGGGTCTTACTCCTCTTGAAGGTCTAGTAATGGGTACTCGTTGTGGTGACATCGACCCAGCTATCGTATTCCACCTACACGACGCTCTAGGTTACTCTGTTGAAGAAATCAACAACATGCTAACTAAAGAGTCTGGCCTACAAGGTCTAACTGAAGTGACTTCTGACTGTCGTTTCGTTGAAGACAACTACGGTGAGAAAGAAGAAGCAACTCGTGCAATGGACGTGTTCTGTCACCGTCTAGCTAAATACGTAGCAGGTTACACGGCTTCTATGGAAGGTCGTCTAGACGCAATCACTTTCACTGGCGGTATCGGCGAGAACTCTGGCCCTATCCGTGAAATGGTTCTAAACCGTCTAGGTATCTTCGGTATCGAAGTTGATGGTGAAGCTAACCTTAAAGCGCGTTTCGGCGGCGAAGGTACTATCACTACAGCAAACAGCCGTATCCCAGCAATGGTTATCTCTACTAACGAAGAGCTAGTAATTGCTGAAGACACTGCACGCCTAGCAGGTCTTTAATAGAATGAACTGGCTAGCCCTCGGCTAGCCAGTTTTTCTTCCAAACGAATTTCTTAGGGGCTCAACTCCTATTCTCTGAACCTCATGGAATAAGAGTTGAGCTTTTATCCCCCAATAGCTAAAGGTACTCTACGAATGTCTCGTACTATTATGCTTATCCCTGCAAGTGCTGGTGTTGGTCTAACTAGCGTAAGCATGGGTGTTCTTCGCGCTATGGAGCGCAAAGGCGTTAAGGTTTCTTTCTACAAACCAATTTCACAGCCACGTTCTGGCGGCGATCAACCTGATCTAACTTCAACAATCGTTGGTTACAACAGCGATATGAAGATCGGTCAACCTCTAGCGATGTCTGTTGCAGAAAGCCTAATCGGTAACGACAACATGGACGAGCTGCTAGAAACGGTTGTTGAACGTTACAACCAAATCAACAAAGACGCAGACGTGACGCTTATCGAAGGTCTAGTACCAACTCGTAAGCACCCATTCGCTAACCAAGTGAACGCGGAAATCGCAGCAACTCTAGGTGCGGAAATCGTTCTTGTTGCAACTCCAGGTACCGATAACCCAGCTCAACTTAAAGAGCGCATCGAAGTAGCATGTTCTAACTTCGGTGGCACTAAGAACAAGAACATCTCTGGCGTTATCATCAACAAGCTAAACGCACCTGTTGACGAAGCTGGCCGTACTCGCCCTGACCTATCTGAAATCTTTGACGATGCAGACAGCGCGAAGCAAAACGAAATGAAAGTGATGGAAATCTTCAACACTTCTCCGATTCGTGTACTAGGTTGTGTGCCATGGAGCATCGATCTGATCGCTACTCGTGCTATTGATATGGCTCAGCACCTAAATGCTGACATCATCAACGAAGGTGACATTGCGACTCGTCGTATTAAGAGCATCACTTTCTGTGCACGTTCTCTGCCAAACATGATTGAGCACTTCAAACCAGGTTCTCTACTTGTTACTTCAGCAGATCGTCCAGACGTTATCGTTGCAGCAGCACTTGCGGCAATGAACGGCGTTGATATCGGTGCTATTCTATTGACTGGCGGTTACGACATCCCTGAAGAGATTTCTGGTCTATGTAAGCCAGCATTCGAAACAGGCCTGCCGATCTTCAAAGCACAAGGTAACACTTGGCAGACTTCTCTAAACCTACAGAGCTTCAGCATCGAAGTTCCTGCTGACGATAAAGAGCGTATCGAGTTCATCAACGAACACGTTGCGGGTCACATCGACGGTAACTGGATCGAGTCTATGACTGAGGGCACTCAGAAGTCTCGTCGTCTAAGCCCACCAGCATTCCGTTACCAGCTAACTGAATTCGCTCGTAAAGCAGGCAAGCGTATCGTTCTTCCTGAAGGTGACGAGCCACGTACAGTGAAAGCTGCAGCGATCTGTGCTGAGCGCGGCATTGCAGAATGTGTGCTTCTAGGTAACCCAGACGAAATCCGTCGCGTTGCTGAGCAGCAAGGTGTAACACTAGGTGCTGGCGTAACGATCATCAACTCTGATGAAGTTCGTGAAAACTACGTTGCTCGTCTAGTTGAGCTACGTGGCGCGAAAGGCATGACTGAAGTTGTTGCTCGTGAGAAGCTACAAGATTCAGTATTCCTTGGCACTATGATGCTTGAGAACGACGAAGTTGACGGTCTAGTTTCTGGTGCGGTTCACACCACAGCGAACACTATCGTACCTCCGTTCCAAATCATCAAGACTGCACCTGATGCGTCTATCGTATCTTCTGTATTCTTCATGCTGCTACCTGACCAAGTACTGGTTTACGGTGACTGTGCGATCAACCCAGATCCTACAGCGGAACAGCTTGCTGAAATCGCTATCCAATCTGCTGATTCTGCAGCGGCATTCGGTATCGACCCTCGCGTTGCTATGATCTCTTACTCTACTGGTGAATCTGGTAAGGGTGCAGACGTAGATAAAGTACGTGAAGCAACAAAACTTGCTCAAGAGAAACGTCCAGACCTAGTAATCGACGGTCCTCTACAGTACGACGCGGCTATCATGGAAAACGTTGCTGCTTCTAAAGCACCAAACTCTCCAGTTGCAGGTAAAGCGACAGTATTCGTATTCCCAGACCTAAACACTGGTAACACGACTTACAAAGCGGTACAACGTTCAGCAGACCTAGTTTCTATCGGTCCAATGCTGCAAGGTATGCGCAAGCCTGTAAACGATCTATCTCGCGGTGCACTAGTAGACGATATCGTATACACAGTTGCTCTAACTGCGATTCAGGCAGATCAAGCTGACCAAGCAAAAGAAAAAGCAGTTAACTAATTAACCGCACCTTTCTGAATGAAAAAACCTCGCCACGGCGAGGTTTTTTATTTCATGTTGCTATACAAGAATCGGGTCCATTGGACGATTCAATTGATACTGAACGTTCAAATTCGTATTACTCGATCCGATGTCCCTATACTTCCAACGCACACCTTCATTGAGCTGGCGAGCAACAACGGACTCTACGGTAAGCAAGTTATCATTTTCTATGATGAGTCGATCGCTATCGCTACCACTTGAGGCAGCACGATAGTGCGTCATGAACCAATCTCGTTTCAACATGTATTGACGCGCGTGACCAAACTCATGAATAAGCCCAACCGCTGGTGACTGCGTCCCTCTAGATACATTGTTATTTGGCACACGACTGCGTCCAACGGGTTTATTGCGCTTAATGTCGTTTACATTCAAGCTATCAAAAGGATTCCAAGTCACTAAACTGCCGCGAACATTGCAGCCTGCTTGTTTTACGATTTCTGCAGGAAAAAAGCTGCTGGTAGTATCAGTTGTACAAAGCAACGTGACCTCTTCGCCTCTCGAAAGAAAATCTAATAGTGCTGCCGCCGCACTAGATTGACGTAAATAGGCCACAGCGTCGTTATATTTAGTGATAGGTTGTTCCACGGTTTTCCATTTAAAGCCCGTCCCTTCGACCACTCCTGGAAATACAGTAATCATATCGTTTCTTCCTTGTTCAGATTCCTAGCGCTTGGAACGAAAGCCCAGCACTTGGTGAATCAGTATAGAAAAAGGAATGAGTTTTACTTGATTGATAAGTACAGATTGGAACCTAGCTCGCGACCTAATAAATTGTCTTTGCATCAGACGGTTATTTGTTCTAAAGCACCAAATAGACAAGCCCACCCAAACAAACCGCACTCAACATAGGTGGAACAACCTTAGCCCACAGTTGACGAGCACCTATCATGAGTACCATCCCCATCTTAACAATGGTATTCACTGACGCCGCGATAAATATCCCGAGCACAGCAACCTCTATCGCCAATGACTGAGTACTTTGACGCCCTAAAGTCAGTGAAATGGCATCAACATCCGTAATCCCTGACACCGCAGATAGAACTAAGATACCCGCACTACCAAACCAATCTGAAAGCGCATGAGATAACAACATAATGATCGCTAACACAACACCAAAGAACAGTGCCGATTGAAGCGCCAACGGGTTAGTCTGTTTGTTCGATTGCTCTATTTTCTCGACTTCACTTCGACGCCATATCCACCAAGCCGGCAAATAAAGTGCAATCATCATGACCAAGACTATCGGCCATAACAGACTGACTAATTGAGGATTGAGAACAGATAGGACAATCAACAAGCGAGGAAACATAGTGCCGCAACTCAACAAGATTCCGCTTGCGAGCAGAGGGCTGATACCTTCCTGCTCACGTGAAAGATGAGAGAACTGCAACGTAAGTGCGGTAGAAGAACTTAAGCCAGCAAAGACAGACGTAAACAATATGCCCCGCTTCGCTCCGCCGATCTTAATCGCGAAATAACCGACAAATGAAATACTGGCGATCAGCACCACCATCCACCAAATCTCATAAGGATTCAGTGCCTTCCAAGGACCGTACGCTTGGTTAGGTAGAAGAGGCAATAAAACGATGGAAATAAGCAGAAGACGCAAAGCCGCATCCAACTCATATTCTTGTAAACGCAGCAACGCTTGATGAAGCTCTTTCTTATTGTCCAGCACAACTGCAGTGATAACTGCCGCCGCTGCTGCAAGAACGGCCTCACCAGAAACAGCCAGGCTACCGAGTACAAACGTAATCACTAAACTGACCACACCTGTAATGCTGATGTCCTCGCTCTTTTTTTGCTGAATCACAAATGCAATACAAGCAAGAATAACCAAAGCAATAAGAGCAAAGCCAAGTAACAAAGGCGTGTAGATCTTAGCAAGAATACCGATCAGGCCGCCAAGTAGCCCCACCAAAGAGAAAGTGCGAATCCCCGCAACTCGACTGCCTTCAACACTGTTACGCATTACCCAACCGCGTTGGGTTCCGACAATTGCGCCTAATAACAGGGCAATAAACAGATTCCAAATTAGATGCTCACCACTGACAAACTCATTGACGTCCATACCCCACCTCAGTCCAAGATCGGTTGTTATATCATCAGTTTATGTGTTCATAAGGAATAAGGTGTGACGGTGGGAAGATATTGAGAAAAAGAAAACGCGCCAAATCAAATGGCGCGTTTCTCGGAGAGCTTAAATTTTAAATTAGGTCCCGACCATGGAGCGAATCCAAATCTATCGCCGGGCCTTTTGGTACCACTTGCGTAGGGTTGATACCCGTATGACTGAAATAGTAGTGACGCTTAATGTGGTAGAAGTCTGTAGTTTCTGCCACACCTTCTACTTGGTATAGCTCTTTCAAATAGCCTTGAATGTTTGCGTAGTCGGCAATGCGTTGTTTATTACATTTGAAATGGCCTACGTATACTGCGTCAAAGCGAACAAGAGTCGTAAACAAGCGCCAGTCGGCTTCGGTGATTTTGTTGCCCGCTAGGTAGCGATGCGTCGCAAGATGAGCATCGATTTTATCCAGTGCTGCGAACAATGAATCAAACGCCTCTTCGTACGCCTCTTGCGTTGTCGCAAACCCACAACGGTAAACACCGTTATTCACGTTCGGATAAATGTAGTCGTTCCACTGGTCGATCACACTTTGAAGTTGCTCTGGGTAGTAGTCATCTTTGTTCCCCGTTAAATCGTTAAACTCGGTGTTAAACATTCGGATGATTTCAGACGATTCATTCGACACGATGGTGTTGGTCTTTTTATCCCATAAAACCGGAACAGTAACGCGACCTGTGTAATCAGACTTGGCTTGAGTGTAGATTTGGTGCATTCGAGTATGACCAAACAGTGGCTCTGGCAACCCCATCTGCCAGCCCTCACTTAGCATATCTGGGCAAACGACCGTGACGTCTATGTGTTTTTCCAAACCTTTGAGTTTGCGGAAGATCAGTGTGCGATGTGCCCACGGACAAGCAAGCGAAACATAAAGGTGGTAACGGCCTGACTCAGGTTGGAATGTTGCATCCGGTTTATTCTTTACCCACTGGCGAAAACCCGCATCTTCACGAACGAACTTCCCACTGCTTGATTTAGTGTCATACCATACGTCTTGCCAAACGCCTTCAACTAACTTACCCATAACTGCTTTCCTCATATCTTGTCTTCTACTATATTAGCGATTCATACTGGGCTTAGAATCCGTTCACTTAGTACATCTTGTTCAAGAATTTCGAATGAACTTAAACCAACAAAAATCGTAGGCATAAAAAAAGCGCGACCCTATAAAAGGAGCCGCGCTTAAGCCCGTCACAGGCTGAATTAGATTATATCGCTACGTTCAAACAGGAAACTGCGTGAACATCAGAGCCTTGGATATTTGGTTTAGTCTTCGAGCACTCATCCGTCGCTTGTGGGCAACGAGTGCGGAAAACACAACCCGATGGTGGGCTAATAGGTGACGGTAAGTCCCCTTCTAGCATTTGAATCTTTTTGTTGCGCTCTAACTCCGGATCAGGAATTGGAACCGCTGACATCAAGGCACGAGTGTATGGGTGCTTTGGATCGGCAAATAAAGCGTCTGATTCACCGAGCTCAACCGCATTACCAAGATACATAACCAGTACACGATCAGAGATGTGCTTCACAACGGACAAATCGTGCGCGATAAATACCAAAGAAAGACCAAGCTCTTTTTGTAGCTCTTTCAGTAGGTTAACTACCTGAGCCTGAATCGATACATCAAGCGCCGATACTGGCTCGTCACAAATGATCATCTTAGGCTTTAGAATAAGAGCACGAGCAATACCGATACGCTGACACTGACCGCCTGAGAATTCGTGTGGGTAACGGTTGATCACGTTAGGTAATAGACCTACCTTCGCCATCATCTCTTTAACGCGGTCCTTCACTTCTTGCTTAGTCAGTTCTGGGTAGAATGTCTCTAGCGGCTCAGCGATGATGTCGCCCACTGTCATACGCGGGTTCAAAGAAGCCAAAGGATCTTGGAAAATCATTTGGATTTCTTTACGCGTTTCGCGGCGTTGAACGTCTTTCATTTTCGTCAGGTCTTGACCCAACCAAACCACTTCACCGTCGGTAGCTTCAACAAGACCAATGATCGCGCGAGCAAACGTAGACTTACCACAACCAGACTCACCTACTACACCAAGAGTCTCGCCTTCGTACAGACGAACATTTACGCCGTCTACCGCTTTTAAGCTCGAAGGCTTTGACCAAGGCCACGCTGATTTCGATGCAATGCTGAAGTGAACTTTCAGATCAGACACATCCAGAATTAGTTTTTTATCTGTACTCATTTGCTCCAAGCCTCCCATTCAGAAAAACATGCACGCTGACGACCATCACCAAATGGTGTCAAGATTGGTGCTTCGCGTTTACAACGATCCATCACGCGGTGGCAACGCTCTTGGTAAGGGCAACCAGGTGGCAGACGCAGTAAGTTTGGCGGGTTACCTGGAATTGTTGGCAGGATCTCGCCTTCTGTATCTAGACGAGGAATCGCTTTTAATAGACCTTCCGCATACGGGTGGCTTGGGTTGTAGAAAATCTCGTTTACTGTGCCGTACTCCATAGTTCGACCAGCGTACATTACGAGTACTTTGTCACAAGAGCCCGCTACAACACCAAGATCGTGCGTGATCATGATAATTGCGGTATTGAACTCGGATTTAAGCTCGTTCAATAGATCCATGATCTGCGCTTGAACCGTTACGTCCAATGCCGTGGTTGGTTCATCCGCAATAAGCAGTTTTGGACGACACAGCAGCGCCATGGCGATCATTACACGCTGACGCATACCGCCTGAGAACTCGTGTGGGTACATAGTGATACGCTTGCGAGCTTCTGGAATTTTTACCGCTTCAAGCATACGAACAGACTCTTCGAACGCTTCTGCCTTGCCCATACCTTTGTGTAGCATCAGAACTTCCATCAGCTGATCACTAACTTTCATGTATGGGTTAAGAGACGTCATTGGGTCTTGGAATATCATCGCGATCTGTTCTGCACGAACCTTGTTCAGTGCTTTTTCTGGCAGATTAAGGATCTCGTTTCCTTCAAACTTCGCGCTACCAGAAATGATACCGTTCTTCGCTAGCAAACCCATGATAGCGAATACGGTTTGTGATTTACCTGAACCCGACTCACCTACGATACCTAGGGTTTCGCCTTGGTTTAGAGAGAAGTTCAAATCGTTTACTGCGGTCACGATACCATCTTGAGTGGTAAATTCTACGCGCAGATCTTTGACATCTAATAAACTCATCATTGCTTCCTTTATTCTTTCTATTTTTAATTATCTGTCTTTTGGATCCAGCGCATCGCGCAGGCCATCACCGACGTAGTTGAAGCAGAATAGAGTCACAACCATGAACGCTGCTGGGAACGCCAGCTGCCAGATTGCTACTTCCATTGTTTGCGAACCTTCTTGTAGAAGTGCGCCCCAACTTGTCATCGGTTCTTGAACACCAAGACCAAGGAATGAAAGGAATGATTCTGTCAGAATCATGCTTGGGATAAGCAGTGTCGAGTAAACCGCGACAATACCCAGTACGTTTGGAACGATATGGCGAGTGATGATTTTCCAATTACTCACACCACAAACGTGTGCCGCTTCAATAAACTCTTTACTACGTAGACTTAGCGTTTGACCGCGTACGATACGAGCCATATCTAGCCACGCAATAGCACCGATAGCGACGAAGATAAGAACAATATTACGACCGAAGAATGTTACCAGTACGATAACTAGGAACATGAACGGAACCGCGTATAGGATTTCAAGAATACGCATCATGATACGGTCAACTTTACCTCCGATGAAACCAGAAGCCGCACCGTAAAGCGTACCAATCACAACCGCAACCAATGCACCTAGAACACCAACCATTAGAGAGATACGACCGCCAATCAGCGTACGCACATAAAGGTCACGGCCTAAGCTGTCCGTGCCAAACCAGTGTTCAGCACTTGGACCGACGTGCATCGCATACCAGTCAGTGTCATCAAATGTGTATGGGGCAATCATTGGTAAAAAGATTACCGCCAGTGTCATCAATGTAAGAATGAACAAGCTCACCATTGCCGCTTTGTTACGCATAAAGCGGATACGGGCGTCTTGCCACAAACTACGGCCTTCAACTTCCAGGTTCTCTGCAAATTTCTCGACCGCTTCAAGATTCTCTTTTTTCGTTAACATAACCATACTTCCCTGTTAGTAGCGAATTTTCGGGTCAATCATTGCTAGTAGAATATCAACGATGGCGTTGAATAGAATGAATAGGAAACCAATCAGGATGGTTACCCCCATTACTAGCGAGTAGTCACGGTTGAAAGCAGCATTGACGAATAACTTGCCGATACCAGGTAGACCAAAGATGGTCTCGATAACAACCGAACCTGTGATGATACCTACGAAGGCAGGCCCCATATATGACACAACAGGAAGTAGTGCTGGTTTTAGCGCGTGTTTGATAACGATGTAACGGTAGCTTAGACCTTTCGCACGTGCTGTACGAATAAAGTTACTGTTCAACGTTTCTATCATCGAGCCACGGGTGATACGAGCAAACGTCGCGACATAGAGTAGTGACATACCGATAACTGGGAGTACGAGGTATTGCCATCCGCCATCATTCCAACCGCCGGCAGGGAATAAGTTCCAGTGCAACGAGAACAGATAGATTAAAGCGGGCGCCAATACAAATGAGGGCATAACCACCCCGAGCATGGCGGTCGACATGATCACATAATCCACCCAAGTATTTTGTTTGAGGGCTGCGATCGTCCCTATGCTTACCCCAAGAATGACAGTAAAGATAAAGGCAATGAAACCTACCTTTGCTGACACAGGAAGAGCAACCGAGATCAGTTCGTTTACTGTGTAGTCTAAGTATTTAAATGAAGGACCAAAGTCACCTTGGAGAACGTTGGTCAGATAAGTCGTATATTGCTCAAATACTGGCTTATCTAGGCCGTATTTAGCTTCGATGTTCGCCATAACTTCTGGCGGTAATGGACGCTCGCTCGAGAATGGGTTACCCGGTGCGAAACGCATGAGAAAGAAAGATACGGTGATCAAAACCAACATAGTTGGGATCGCCTCAAATATCCTTTTTGCGATGAATTTAAGCATAAACTCACTCTTTCAGTCTGTGACAGTTAAAAATTTGATGATAGGCACCGCACGTCCAGTGATTAGGACGTGTGGGCCTTTTTCTTATAGTCTTGAAGCGACTTTATTAGTCTGCTTTGATGTAAAGATCTTTTGAGTAGATCTTTTCTTCCGCGTTATTTGCTGGGAAACCACCAACATGCGGATTTAGTAGACGAGAACGAACGTACTGGTAGATAGGCGCGATAGGCATATCTTTCGCCATTAGCTGCTCAGCTTCTAGGTAAATTTTGGTACGCTCTTCTTCTGAAGTCGATTTAATCGCTTTGTCGATCAGAGCATCGTACTCTTTATTACCCCAGTGCTGACCACCCGTAGTGTTCGAGCTAACCATAAGGGTTAGGAATGAAGATGCTTCGTTGTAGTCACCACACCAACCTGCGCGTGCTACTTCGAAATCACCTTGGTCTTTCGTAGATAGGTAAGTTTTCCACTCTTGGTTTTCTAGCGTTACGTCTAGACCCAGAGTTTTCTTCCACATTGAACCTAGCGCTACCGCCAGTTTCTTGTGGTTCTCATCTGTGTTGTATAGAAGAGAGAATTTAAGAGGGTTGTCTTTGCCGTAGCCCGCTTCTGCAAGTAGACGTGCCGCTTCTTCGTTACGCTCTTTTTGCGTCATTTTACCGTAAGCTGGTAGCTCAGGGTTGAAGTGCGCTGTAATTTCAGGCGTTAGGAAGTAAGCAGGTTTCTGGCCTTGGCCAAGAATTGCGTTTGCTACGATGTTACGGTCAATCGCGTAAGAGATCGCCTTACGTACACGAACATCGTTAAATGGTTCTTTCTTCGTATTGAATGAGTAGTAGTAAGTACATAGGCTACCTTCAACCGATACTGACTCTGGGTATTCTTTCTTCAAACGCTTAAAGTGCTCAGTTGGCAGTTTAGACGTGAAGTCGATTTCACCAGATAGGAAACGGTTCATTTCAGCAACGCCGTTCTCGATTGGAAGGTACGTAACTTTGTTGATAACGGTCTTATCGTTATCCCAGTACTGTTCGTTACGTACAAGTTCAAGACGCTCGTTCACTACCCACTTGTTTACGACGTATGCACCGTTACCTACGAAGTTTTCAGGTTTTGTCCATTGGTCGCCAAACTTTTCGACTGTTGCTTTGTGCACTGGCTTCATTGTTGTGTGGCCAGCCATCATTACGAAGTAAGGAACCGCAGTGTCTAGCTCAACGACAAGCGTGTGATCATCAGTCGCTTTAACACCCAGCTCGCTCTTGTCTTTTTTACCTGCAACGATGTCTTTCGCATTTTTCATCTTGGTGTATTCCATGTACCAAGAGTAAGGCGAAGCCGTTGCTGGATCGACAGCACGCTGCCAGCTGTATACGAAATCTTGCGCTGTTACAGGGTCGCCGTTAGACCATTTTGCATCTTTGCGTAAGTGGAAAGTAAACGTTTTGTTGTCTGTCGTTTCCCAACTTTCTGCAACACCTGGGATAGTATCGCCATCTGCATTTTGATTCACTAAGCCTTCAAGAAGATCACGAATCACATGAGATTCAGGAACACCTTGAGATTTATGCGGGTCAATTGTCGCAACTTCAGTACCGTTACCACGAACGAGTTCTTGTTTGTCAGCAAGTTTAGTGCCTGCTGGAACATCAGCAGAGAAAGCGGTAGTTGAAGTGGCAGCCACTGCCAAACCAGCACCTAGAAGAAGGGCTTTAGTGATTTTGTTCTTATACATGCGTAAAACTCCAAGTTTTTCATTAGCATCCATGACTTCTTTGCAAGGGACTGGAACGGTCAGCATTTTAGAACTTTTTAGTGCACTTTTTGAGCATAAACGTCTAAAACCTTACAAAGACTGCGGCACACATTAGCAATCCTCAAAGTAATTTGCCATAAAAATGTAGCAAAAAAACTAATAATTCTGTAATTAGTGCTCATATTTAGCAATAAATACTAATCAAAAAGTATTGCCTAGCGAAATAAGGATTCAAGCATCCATTTGGCAGCTTAAACTTTCGATAACTCTAAAATCAAACTCTTTGATAGCATCTTATGCTAGATATATGAACAAAAATTAACATTTATGACACATTGAGTCTAATTAATAATTGCATATATCTTGTTTGATATTTTTTATTGTGAACAAGGTCACCGGGAGCAAAAATGGAGGAATACACGGCTTTTACGCACGCTGGAGAATTGGATTGGAGATAACTTGGCAGAGTAAAAAAGAAAAAAGGCCAGCTGCTCTATACATCTGACCTTTTAGGATTAAGCTGTAGAACAAATAAGAGTTCTACTTCTCCCAGCGTTGCGCTGCTTGATGGTCCGTATCACGTGACTCGATCCAGCGATTTTCACTGGTCGTGCGTTCTTTTTTCCAGAAAGGTGCTTTGGTCTTTAAATAGTCCATAACAAACTCACAAGCATCAAAGGCAGCACCTCGATGGGCACTAGAAACACCAACAAAAACGATTTGATCACCAGTGTCGAGATCGCCAACACGATGAATTACACGGATGCCCAATAACGGCCAACGCGATTCGGCTTCGTCACAGATATCGATCAGGCTTTTCTCTGTCATGCCAGGATAATGTTCTAAATGAAGGCCAATGACATTATCACCTAGGTTCATATCACGAACTTTACCGATGAAAGTGACCACAGCACCAGAGGCTGTCCCTTCTGATAGACGCTGGTATTCTTGATCAACAGAGAAGTCTTCAGCTTGCACTGAAACGCGAGGATCCATTTTAGCCCCCTGTTACTGGTGGGAAGAAGGCAACTTCGTCACCTGATTTCACTTCAGCGTCTAGCGGAACAATAGACTGGTTTACTGCGGCAAGCAGTTTACCCGGCTCAAGCGCAAGGTCCCATTTACCCTCTTTATTTACACCAGCATCCACTAAATGTGCACGAATCGCTTCAACGTTATCAAACGCGCCTTCGAGCTCAAGACCATCGATACCAACTAACTCTCGTGTTTGAGCAAAGAAAAGTACTTTAATCATGATTCCGCCTTGAAATGCCCAGATTTGCCACCCGTTTTCTCTAATAAGCGGACTTGCTCGATAACCATGTCTTTTTGCACCGCTTTACACATATCATAAATTGTCAGTGCAGCAACAGAAGCGGCAGTAAGCGCTTCCATTTCCACGCCTGTCTTACCCGCCAGCTTACATACTGATTCGATACGTACTTTATTCTCCGCTTCAATCGCTTCTAGCTGGACTTCAACTTTAGAAAGCAATAAAGGGTGACAAAGTGGGATCAGGTCCCATGTTTTCTTTGCCGCTTGAATACCAGCAATACGCGCGGTTGCAAACACATCACCTTTGTGGTGTTGGCCTGAAACAATCAGTTGCAATGTTTCTGGCGCCATGTGTACAAATGCTTCTGCGCGCGCTTCACGAACGGTTTCCGCTTTTGCAGACACGTCGACCATGTTAGCTTCGCCAGACGCATTGATATGTGTAAATTGGGTCATTGTTGTTCCTTCGCTTTTAGGAAAGGTTATACAGATAAGTGTGGCATGAAGTTACAAGGGCGGTGACTCGCGTCTAGCTGCTGCTTGATGATCTTCGTCCAACCCGTGCGGCATGCACCTGTAGAACCAGGCATTGCAAAGATAACAGTGTGGTTAGCAAAGCCCGCAATGGCGCGAGATTGAATGGTTGATGTACCAATCTCTTCGTAAGACACCTGACGGAACAATTCACCAAAGCCTTCCACTTCTTTGTCAAATAGTGGCTTAAGCGCTTCTGGAGTACTATCACGTGAAGTAAAACCTGTACCGCCAGTGATCATAATTGCTTGTACGTTTTCGTCAGCAATCCATTGAGAAACGATTGCACGAATCTTGTACATATCATCGATAACGATTTGTTTATCAACAACGTTATGACCCGCTTCCTTTGCGTGCTCAACTAGATAGCCGCCTGAAGTATCGTTTTCTTCTGTACGCGTGTCAGATACCGTTAGAACGGCAATGTTTGCAGGTTGAAATTTGCTTTCAGCGTGACCCATTTGTTCACCTATTCTTTAATTTGATTTTGATACGCAAAGTATCGATTCTGGAAAGTCATCGGAAGCCACGTCAGCTCCCAATGTAAAATCTGAATTTAACCGCCGATAGACGCAAGATGTGGCGTCATACCCGTATTGCCGTCATGCAAGAAGTGACTGACCGATTTTGTTTGCAGCTGGGCTTGAATACGCTCAATCAATTCATTTTCTTGGTCATCACGTTCTAATAGGTCCCGTAACTCTACGCCATGATCGCCGAACAGACACAGGTGCAGTTTACCTTTAGCAGAGACGCGAAGTCGGTTACAGCTCTCACAGAAGTCTTTTTCATAAGGCATGATAAGACCGATTTCGCCCTTATAGTCCGGATGAACAAACACTTGTGCAGGGCCATCATTATGAGAACGAACTTTGAGTAACCAACCGTTAGCAATTAATTGATTTCGAATAGCAACACCAGAAACATGGTGTTTCGCAAACAAATCATCCATTTCACCAGTCTGCATTAATTCGATAAAACGCAGTTGAATTGGACGATCTTTAATCCAGTTAAGGAATGCGGGCAGTTCGTTGTGGTTGAGGTCTTTCATTAGTACCACGTTAACTTTGACTTGCTCGTAACCCACTTCAAACGCGCGTTCGATACCATTCATCACTTCAGTGAACTTATTTTCACCCGTGATTTGATGGAACATGCGAGGGTCTAAACTATCCACGCTTACGTTGATGTTGGTCAAGCCAGCTTCACGCCAGTCAGCAACGTGCTTCGCCATGCGGTAACCGTTTGTCGTTGTTGCGACTTTTTTGATACCCGGCGTGGTTGCGACAGAGTGGATAATGTCAGTAAAGTCTTTGCGTAAACTCGGCTCACCACCAGTGATGCGTACCTTTGAGGTACCACAATCTGCAAACGCTCTTACGACACGATTGATCTCTGGTAGAGATAAAAAAGACGAGTTTTTATTGCCCGATGGCTTGTAGCCGTCAGGAAGGCAATAGGTACATTTAAAATTACAAACGTCGGTCACAGACAGACGCAAGTAATAGAACTTACGATGAAATTTGTCTTCGAATTGTTGCGCCACGGAACACCTTTCCAAACACGGGAGGCATAATCATTTCCAATTATGCCCTTGTGACAGTATGTCACTGGCTCAAAACGCCTATCATTAGACTTAGCATAGTGAGCTCGGAGTTATGGCAACCAGAGGAAAGCCCCCTGATAGCTTTGCCGTGTAAAATACTTAAAATTTGTAATGGAATCCAGAGCAGAGTGATAAAAAACTCTCTAGAAACACAATTTACCGCTAAGTGAGTACCGTTAAGACACTCATTAAGATAAATTGTAGTCGCTTTTTACAAGATTATTAGAAGAACGTAATGAATATCTACACCAATAAGAAAGTGGTCGCAGTTGGCGGTGGTCACGGTTTAGGTCGAATGCTGGCCGCACTTAATGATTTTGGCAGCAATGCAACGGGCATTGTGGCAACCACTGACAACGGCGGATCAACTGGCCGTATCCGCCATTGTCAAGGCGGAATAGCTTGGGGCGATACACGAAACTGTATCAACCAGTTGATCACAGAGCCATCGATCAGCTCGATGATGTTTGAGTACCGCTTTAAAGGGACTGGTGAATTAGATGGCCACAACTTGGGGAACCTGATGCTCACGGCATTGGATAACCTCTCCGTCCGCCCTTTAGACGCGATCAATCTGATTCGCAATATGTTGAAAGTCGATGTCAACATTCTTCCTATGTCTGAACATCCTTCCGACCTCACTGCTTTGTCTGTAGATGGGCAATGGGTAACAGGTGAAACTAATGTGGATGAAATGGATAAAGATCTTCGCCGATTAGACCTTTCACCAGAAGTGCCAGCAACAAAAGAGGCGGTAACCGCTCTTGCAGAAGCTGACGCCATCATCCTCGGCCCTGGTAGCTTCCTAACGAGTATCATGCCACCGCTACTCTTACCTGAATTGGGGAAAGCAATCGCAGCGAACCAAAAAGCAAAAGTCATTTTTGTGGCGAACCTTAGTCCAGAATATGGTCCAGCGGGTCGCATGACGATGAAACAAAAGCTGGAATGGTGTGAGCGAGCATGCCAAGGCAGACAGATTGATGTCGTACTTGCAGAGGAAACCGATCAAGAGGTTCTGGATAACTGGAATGTGGTCACCGAGTCATTGGCGTCTACCAACCGCGACTGGCGTCATGATCGTGACAAACTTAAGTTAGCGATTGAAAACCAATTGGTTGCAAAATAACACAAGAAGTGGCCTACAATTGAGGCACCTGAGCGTATAAAATGACAAAGCCCTTCACCGACGTGAAGGGCTTTGTTTTTACAAGGTTTAATACAGGGCTACTGCGTCCATAAACGATACGCATCACGAGTAATGTGAAGCAAGTTTAACATCGAAGTAATGTCTCCCCCCCCTTCTACTAACTCACCTGATTTAGCTTTCTTATCAATCGCTACGGCCAAATCACACAAGCGATCAGCCCCAAAACTGGCGGCACTGCTTTTTAAAGCATGACTGATTTCCTTTAGATAGATCAGTTGCTCACTGCCTTGGTATTGCGACAAGTTGGTGATATAGACATCCATTTCTCCGAGGAAAATATCCAGCAAAATAGGAACGTTATCTAGGCCAATTTCCGCGGCCAATTCGTCGATTTTTTGCTGATTCAATACATCCATGCTCATACGTTTTGTTTTTCTTCCCTATTATTCCAAGCTTGCAACTTGCGATATATGGTTGAAGGGCTGACATCTAAGTAACCCGCAGCGCGTGGAATATTGCCATCACACGCCTGAATCGCCTGCTCGATGGCCATTTTTTCAGTCATCCAAAGCGGCATAATGTCTGACACCGTCATGATTTCAGGTTCAATAAATTTTGAAATCGATTGACGAACCACCGGTTGATTCAGTGGTGGTGGTAGCATGTCCAGAGTAATTTCTTTGCCGTTGTTCAGTACCACGATATTACGCAACACGTTTTGCAACTGACGAACGTTACCCGGCCATTCGTAACTGTTGAAACGTTCAATCACATCTTGTGCAAAACGAATAAAACTCTTGCCTTCCTCGTGAGACATATAACCCAGCAAAGAATACGCAATTTCGATCACGTCTTCACCACGTTCGCGTAGTGGCGGCAAATGTAAAGGAATCACGTAAAGGCGGTAATACAAGTCTTCACGAAAACGGCCTTCTTGTACTTCTTTCCACGGGTCGCGGTTAGTCGCACACACAAAGCGAACATCCACACTCTTCATCTTAGAAGAGCCTACTTTTTGGAACGTACCCGTCTGGATGAAACGCAATAACTTGGTTTGTAAATCCAAGTCCATTTCACATAGTTCATCAAGGAACAACGTCCCGCCGTCAGCCAGTTCAGCTGCACCTTGACGGTCATTTGCTGCTCCGGTAAACGCACCTTTAACGTGGCCAAACAACTCACTTTCGATCAAGTCTTTAGGGATAGCAGCACAGTTGATCGCAATAAACGGCTTATCGCCACGTTTACTTGCTGCGTGAATCGCCTCGGCACACACCTCTTTACCAGTACCACTTTCACCAGTAATGAAGATACTGGCTTTACTGCTCGCTGCCGAGTCAATGGTGCGGTAAACCTGCTGCATGGTTTGGCTACTGCCGATGAAGCCTTGGTAGTTTTGGTTACCTGGGTTGTCGGCTTCATTCTTTAATTTCGTTGCCTTACGAATCGCGTTATTTACCGTTACGCGCAGCCGATCAGCCTCACAGGGTTTGATTAAGAAATCTTGAGAGCCATGACGCATCTCCTCTACCGCGGTATCGATAGAACCGTGAGCAGTCATGAAAATAATTGGCACATCAGGGTGACTTTTCTTCACCGCGTGCAATACGTCCATCCCCGTCATATCTGGCAGACGAAGATCGAGAAGAATAAGATCCGGAATACGGTGATTCAGGCTTTCGATTGCATCTCTGCCTGTTCCAACAATATTGATATCAATGCCGAGTGGCGTTAGGTAAGAACGGTACAATGCCGCAACGGAAGCGGTATCTTCGACCATTAATAGGTAACGTGACTTTTGACCTTCTGTTATTTGTTGCATAGCCTAGCCGATTTTTTGTTGTGTTTTAAATAATAATCGCATTACGCTTTGCATTTTGCAAATAAACATTCGTTAGATTGTGGGTATTCTAAACAAATTAAACCGAATATCAACAGGTTAAAATATGGCACAAACCATGCTGTTTGTTTAATGACCCCTCGGGTCACCTAGCCAACTGACGTTGTTAGTGAACGATATGTTCACAAAACAAGCCAATAGACCCGACTGCCTATTGGCTTCTTTTTTGTCTGTTTTTTGGGGGAAATATAAAACCCAAATACAAAAGCACTCGGGTTTTGGTAGGCCTAAAGAGTTAACTATTGGCAATAAACTGCGCTCGTAGTTTCTCTATCTCATCGCGTTTTTGTGCGGCCAATTCAAACTCAAGATCTTGAGCATGTTGGTACATCGCAGCTTCTAAACGACTGATCTCTTTTTCCAATTGCTGTGGTGACATCACGTCGTAAGACTGCGAAGGTTCTGCCACCTTAGATAACGGTACCTGCTTGGTATTACGCTGGCGCTTAGATTTAGTAATATCACCCAATTCCATGATGTCTTTGATATTGCGTTTCAGAGACTGAGGCTCAATACCCATCTCTGCGTTGTAAGCTTTCTGTTTCTCACGACGACGATCCGTTTCATCCATTGCTTTTTTCATCGATTTTGTAATCGAGTCTGCATACAAAATCGCTCGACCTTTGATATTTCGTGCCGCACGGCCAATGGTCTGAATCAAAGAACGCTCTGAACGTAAGAAGCCCTCTTTATCCGCATCAAGAATCGCCACCAGTGATACCTCTGGCATATCAAGACCTTCTCGTAACAAGTTGATCCCAACCAGCACATCAAACTCACCCAAACGCAGATCTCGAATGATCTCGACTCGCTCGACAGTATCGATGTCTGAGTGAAGGTAACGCACTCGAACATCATGCTCATGCAGGTATTCCGTTAAGTCTTCTGCCATACGTTTGGTTAGTGTAGTTACCAAAACACGCTCGTCTTTCGCCGCTCTAATTCGAATCTCAGACAACAAGTCATCGACCTGAGTTGCCACTGGGCGAACTTCTAATTCAGGATCAAGCAGACCCGTTGGGCGCACGACTTGATCGGCAATTTCATCTGCAGATTTTTCTAATTCGTAATTGCCTGGAGTTGCCGACACGAAAATAGTTTGTGGTGAGATCGACTCAAATTCCTCAAATTTCATCGGACGATTGTCTAAAGCAGAAGGTAAACGGAAGCCAAATTCCACCAGCGTTTCTTTACGCGAACGGTCGCCTTTATACATGGCACCGATTTGCGGAACCGTCACGTGCGACTCGTCGATGATCAACAAACCATCGTGAGGCAAGTAATCAAATAGTGTCGGTGGCGGCTCACCCTCGGCACGACCACTCAAGTAACGAGAGTAGTTTTCGATACCTGAACAGAAACCCAATTCGTTCATCATCTCAATATCGAATTGAGTACGTTGGCTGATACGCTGTTCTTCCAACAACTTGTTATTGTCTAGTAGTTGTTTCTTACGAACTTCTAACTCAACTTTAATGCTTTCAATTGCATCTAAAATACGCTCGCGTGGCGTAACATAGTGCGTTTTAGGATAAATGGTGTAACGAGGTAAATCGCGTTGCTTTACGACCCCAGTCAATGGATCAAATACGCTAATGCAATCCACTTCATCATCAAACATTTCTACACGTACAGCATCTTGATCTGACTCGGCCGGGAAGATGTCAATCACCTCACCACGAACACGGAACTGACCGCGTTCAAATGCGACGTCATTGCGTGAGTATTGCAACTCTGCAAGGCGGCGTAGCATATCGCGCTGATCAATCACATCACCGCGACGCAGGTGCAACATCATTTGTAGATACGATTCAGGGTCACCCAAACCATAGATAGCCGATACCGACGCGACAATAATGGCATCTTTACGTTCTAGTAGTGCTTTTGTAGCGGACAAACGCATTTGTTCAATGTGCGCGTTAACTGACGCGTCTTTCTCTATGAAGGTATCCGTGGTCGGAACATACGCTTCCGGTTGGTAGTAGTCATAGTACGAAACAAAATACTCCACCGCGTTATTGGGGAAGAAAGACTTCATTTCACCATACAACTGAGCAGCAAGTGTTTTATTGGGTGCGAGTAGAATCGCTGGTCGTTGCGCTTCTGCAATAACATTCGCTAATGTAAATGTTTTACCAGACCCCGTTACACCTAAGAGTGTTTGGTGGGCAAGACCGGAATCTAACCCTTCTAGCAACTGCTTGATGGCTGTTGGTTGATCACCAGATGGTTGATAATCAGAGACCAGTTCATAAACTTTACTCATACCCTTCCTCAAAATTACTGCACTTTGGCTGTATATATATACACCTTCAAAGATGAAATCTACGTCTATCTATGATTTATAGCTCATTACTATTAAATTTTGTGCTTTCTCTACTTTGATCTAGCCTTATTTAACACGTTCTGATATAGTCTTTCGCCCTAGTCGATGAAGCGTCTGCACTCATCACGTTATAATTTCCACAAGTTTTCCCCAAAAAACACAAAAATCATCCTTTATCCCCAAAAGTGTAAATTTTATCCACTTTAATTGATTTCATAGCAAATTTAATAAATCACTGTTTTACTTGACTAATCAGTGAATATTCTCGCGTAAAAATTCACACAAAACACACCCAGTTGCATAACAATGATCTTTACTCAGATCTCATCAACATAGTTATCCACAATTTTGGTGGATAACTAACTCCAGCCCTTTACTGGCAAGGAGTACAAAAAAGTAAAGATGTAAAAACTAACTTTTTTGCTCAAAATGTGTTTTTTGGGTGTTGACAGCTTTGTGGGTGCTCGGTAAGATTCGTCCCGCTTTCAAGCAAAGCAATTCCTCCTTAGCTCAGTTGGTAGAGCGACGGACTGTTAATCCGCAGGTCGCTGGTTCGAGCCCAGCAGGAGGAGCCAAATTCACGAAAAGCCCAGTTGAAAAACTGGGCTTTTTTCGTATCTGCCCTTCTTGAACGTCAACATCAAGATAAGTGCTTTTCGTTTCCTCAGTTCGTATCTTTGTAAGTCAGGCTAACTTAAGCTCTATCGGCAAAGGCTTGTACTATCCATTCGTCCACAAGTTCACTGTATCAACAATAAATTTGCATCTCTCAAGGCAATTTAAATACATAAGATATTGAATTTGATATTAATGCAATTTAATCATTCAAAAAATGAAAAGCATTCATTTTACTCATAGATAGTAAATCCATACGATTGACAGGGTTAAGAATGGTTCCGTCCTACTCGTCGCCTCCATTCTATTTATCAATAATTTAGGGATTTACTAATGACTATTCCGACGACTGATATGCTAGACGCATGGGCTGGATTCACCGCTGGTGAGTGGCAAAACTCTGTCAACACTCGTGACTTCATCCAAAAAAACTACACACCATATGAGGGAGACGAGTCCTTCTTAGCCGAGGTTAGCGAATCCACTTCAGCATTATGGAACCAAGTGCTTGAAGGCATTAAACAAGAAAGCCGCACACACGCTCCTGTTGATTTCGATACCGATCTGCCATCAACGATTACTTCTCACGATGCGGGTTACATCAACAAAGCTCTGGAAAAGATCGTTGGCTTACAAACCGATCAGCCTCTAAAACGTGCAATCATCGCTAATGGTGGTATTCGCATGGTGAAAAACTCGTGCGAAGTTTATGGCCGCGAGTTGGATCCAACGGTTGAAAAGATCTTCACTGAATACCGTAAAACTCACAACAAAGCGTGTTTCGATCTTTACACCAAAGAAATCCTAGCGTGTCGTAAATCAGGCATCATCACTGGCCTTCCTGATGCCTATGGTCGTGGTCGTATTATTGGTGACTACCGTCGTATCACCCTTTACGGTATCGACTTCTTAAAAGCGGACAAAAAAGAGCAATACAACTCGACACAAACGTTCCTAGAGCGCGGTGGTGATCTTGAGAAAACGCTTCGTCTACGTGAAGAAATTGCAGACCAAGTTCAAGCACTTGAAGACATTCGTCAAATGGGTTTGAAATACGGAATTGATATGTCGCTACCTGCAAAAACAGCGCAAGAAGCGATTCAATTTACCTACTTTGGTTACTTGGCGGCAGTTAAGTCTCAAAATGGCGCAGCAATGTCATTGGGTCGTACATCAACTTTCCTAGATGTTTACCTAGAACGTGATATCGCAAATGGCTTGATTGATGAATCACAAGCGCAAGAGATGATCGACCACTTCATCATGAAACTGCGCATGGTTCGCTTCCTTCGTACACCAGAATACGATTCATTGTTCTCTGGAGACCCTATCTGGGCAACAGAAGCAATGGCTGGTATGGGGGTTGATGGCCGTACACTAGTATCTAAGACGACATTCCGATACTTACATACGCTACATACTATGGGTCCTGCTCCTGAACCAAACATGACGATTCTTTGGTCAGAGCAATTACCTGAAGCGTTCAAGCAATACGCGGCAAAAGTGTCAATTGATACCTCTTCTGTTCAATACGAAAACGACGATCTAATGCGTCCTGATTTCGACAATGACGACTACGCGATTGCATGTTGTGTGAGCCCACAGATTGTTGGTCAGCATATGCAGTTCTTTGGTGCACGTGCCAACCTTGCAAAAGCGCTGCTTTACACTATCAATGGTGGTATCGACGAAAAATCGAAAGCGCAAGTGGGTCCGGTAGTAGACAAAGTTCAAGATGAAATTCTCGACTTTGACGCTTTGATGCCACGCTTCGACAACATGTTGGAATGGCTTGCAACACAATACGTGACAGCGTTGAACATCATCCATTACTCGCATGACCGTTACAGCTACGAAGCATCACTGATGGCATTGATGGATCGCGACGTGCACCGCACTATGGCGTGTGGTATTGCAGGTCTGTCTGTTGTCGCTGACTCTTTGGCGGCAATTAAATACGCGACCGTGAAGCCTGTTCGTGATGAAGATGGCATCGCCGTTGATTTTGAAATCGAAGGTGATTATCCAAAATTTGGTAACAACGATGCTCGTGTCGATGACATCGCTTGTGATCTGGTTGAGCGCTTCATGAAGAAAATTCAGAAGATGCACACTTACCGCGAAGCAGTACCAACTCAATCGATCCTAACAATCACATCTAACGTGGTTTACGGCAAAAAAACGGGTAATACACCAGATGGCCGTCGCGCAGGTATGCCTTTTGGCCCGGGTGCAAACCCAATGCACGGTCGCGATGAAAAAGGAGCGGTTGCGTCTTTGGCATCGGTATCTAAACTGCCGTTTGCTTACGCGAAAGATGGTATTTCTTACACCTTCTCAATTGTGCCTAACGCGCTGGGTAAAGATGACTTGAGTCAGAAGAAAAACCTAGCCGCGCTAATGGATGGTTACTTCCATCACGAAGCAAGCAACGAGGGCATTGCGATTGAAGGTGGTCAACACCTTAACGTCAACGTTCTGAACCGAGAGATGTTATTGGATGCGGTTGAACATCCAGAGAAATACCCTCAGTTGACGATTCGAGTGTCCGGCTACGCGGTACGTTTTAACTCGCTAACTCGAGAGCAACAACAAGACGTGATCAGCCGAACGTTTACAGAAAAACTTTAATCGTGAGATTGTAAAATAATCAAAGCTCATGCCTCTAACTTATTAGGGGTATGAGCTTTTGTCGTTTCTGGCAAACCATACGAAGTGATACCAAAACCATCAACAACGCGTGCGTTAAATCAGTGGCGGTAATTGCGTTTTTCTTTGTTAACAACCATTCACCAAACTTTTCAATTTCTTATTAATTCATCCGATCACATCACATACACGTATAATTTTCCATCGGGTGCATAAAACCACACCGTTCTCTGGTTGTTATTGGTGTCACAAAACACGATAATATTGGGATCGGATTTTAAGAACGTAATAACTATGACCGAATATATTTTGTTGTTGGTCGGCACTGTGCTGGTGAACAACTTTGTACTGGTGAAGTTTTTAGGCTTGTGTCCTTTTATGGGCGTGTCTAAAAAACTGGAAACAGCAATTGGCATGGGCTTAGCTACAACTTTTGTACTAACGCTCGCGTCTGTGTGTGCATACTTGGTGGAAAGCTATGTTTTGCGTCCACTGGGCATCGAATATCTACGAACCATGAGCTTTATTTTGGTGATCGCTGTTGTTGTACAGTTCACCGAAATGGTCGTGCACAAAACCAGCCCGACGCTGTATCGTCTGTTGGGTATCTTCCTACCTCTGATCACAACGAACTGTGCGGTTCTAGGTGTTGCTCTACTTAACATCAACGAGAACCACAACTTTATCGAATCGATCATTTACGGTTTTGGCGCAGCGGTTGGCTTCTCTTTGGTACTGATCCTATTTGCGTCAATGCGTGAACGTATTGCCGCTGCTGACGTACCTGTGCCATTTAAAGGCGCATCGATTGCGATGATCACCGCAGGCCTGATGTCTCTTGCCTTTATGGGCTTTACAGGTTTGGTGAAGTAAACGATGAGTACGATTTTAATTGCGATCATCGCTCTTGCTGCCCTCGCCGCTGTATTTGGGGCCATACTTGGTTTTGCATCGATTCGCTTCAAAGTCGAAGCGGACCCGATTGTCGATCAAATCGATTCTATTCTTCCTCAAACTCAGTGTGGCCAATGTGGCTACCCGGGTTGTCGTCCATACGCAGAAGCAATCGCGAATGGCGATAAAATCAATAAATGTCCTCCAGGTGGTCAAGCAACCATTGAAAAACTGGCGGACCTAATGGGCGTTGAAGCGGAAGAGTCGGCACACGATCTCGACAGCAAAGTCAAAACCGTTGCTTTCATTCATGAAGACATGTGTATCGGTTGTACCAAGTGTATTCAAGCGTGTCCTGTCGATGCGATTGTTGGTGGTACTAAAGCCCTTCATACCGTTATCAAAGACGAGTGTACCGGTTGTGACTTGTGCGTTGCGCCTTGTCCAACTGACTGTATTGAAATGATTCCTGTGGAAACTACCACAGAGAGCTGGAAGTGGAAGCTTAACGCTATTCCAGTAGTTAACATTACGGATGCTGCCAATGCAGCGAACGTGACTGATTCAATTAAATAAGGTTTCGTATGTTGTCTTTGATTGAACAAATTCGTACTGGTTCGCTATGGGATTTCCCAGGCGGCGTGCATCCGGCAGAAAACAAAAAGCAATCCAACAAAACTGAATTGGTTCATGCAGCCATTCCGTCGGAAATCGTCCTACCTCTGAAACAACACATCGGTAAAGCAGGTAATCTATTGATCGCTGTTGGTGACACAGTGTTGAAAGGTCAACAGCTAACGGCGTCAGACAGTGGTTTTACTGTTCCTGTTCATGCTCCAACTTCTGGGCAAGTGACAGCTATTGAGCCACGAACCGTCGCTCACCCATCGGGTTTAAGCGAACTGTGCGCAGTGATTACGCCAGATGGTAACGATACTTGGTGTGAGAAAACGCCAGTTGCCGATTACACCCAAGAATCTGCAGATGCGTTAATCGATGTGATTCGCCTTGCTGGTATCTCGGGCATGGGTGGCGCAGGCTTCCCAACGGCTAAGAAGATCCAATCGGGTATAGCGCGTACCGAAATTCTTATCGTCAACGCGGCTGAATGTGAACCTTACATCACCGCCGATGACAAACTCATGCAGGAGCATGCGGACGAACTGATCCAAGGGATCGAGATCGTCGAGCATATCCTTAAGCCAAAACTGACCATCATTGGTATTGAAGATAACAAGCCAGCAGCAATCAAAGCGCTGGAACAAGCGGCGATGAACAAAGACATCGTAATTCGCGTTATCCCAACCAAATACCCTTCTGGTGGTGAGAAGCAGCTCATCAAGATTTTAACCAACAAAGAAGTTCCTAGCGGCGCTATCCCTGCTGATATTGGCATTCTGGTTCAAAACGTTGGTTCTCTCTACTCAATTAAACGTGCAGTGATCGATGGCGAACCTGTGGTAAATCGCATCGTGACTCTGACAGGTAAGACCTTCAAGCAACCACGTAACGTTTGGACGCTACTTGGTACGCCAGTACAAGCACTGTTAGACGAGTTCGGCTACAAATCAGATAAGAAACTGCAGCGCCTGATCATGGGTGGCCCAATGATGGGCTTTACCCTACCCCACGCTCAGGTTCCTATCACTAAAACAGCAAACTGTATTCTGGCACCGAAGCGTCGTGAGATCGCTTCTGACCAATACGAAATGGAATGTATCCGTTGTAGCCAATGTGCGGAAGCGTGCCCTGCCTCGCTATTGCCACAGCAGCTTCAGTGGTATGCGAAAAGCCAAGAATACGAAAAGCTGGAAGAGCTGAACTTAAAAGACTGTATTGAATGTGGCGCGTGTGCGTTTGTGTGTCCGAGTGAAATCCCTCTGGTTCAATACTATCGTCAAGCGAAAGCTGAAATCCGAACACGCGCTCAAGAAGCGGCAGCCGCTGAACGAGCTAAGCTGCGCTTTGAAGAGAAGAAAGCGCGTATGGAACGCGAAAAAGCAGAACGTGAAAATCGCTTTAAGAAAGCCGCGGATGATCGTCGTAAAGACATGAAAGCCTCTGGCGGTGATGATGCGATTGCCGCAGCCATCGCTCGCGTGAAAGCACAAAAAGAGAATACTGAAGCGAAAGCCGAGCCAGCAGTGAAACCAGCGGTTGCTGCCGCGATTGCCAAAGCAAAAGCGAAACAAGCTGCAGCGGCTCAATCTGGCGCAACAGAGCCTGATAACTCAGAAATGGCGAAGCTACGCGAAGAACGCAAACGCCTTGCTCGCGAACGCAAAGTGCAAAAAGAACAAGGCGACGCATCTACGGATAATGCTGACGACAAGAAGTCAGCGGTTGCAGCAGCGATTGCCCGTGCTAAGGCGAAGAAAGCTCAACAAGAAGACGCATCAACACCTACTGAAGCTGGTGATAAGAAAGCAGCCATCGCAGCAGCTATCGCCAGAGCTAAAGCGAAAAAAGCTCAGCAAGAAAGCTCTACTGACTCTGCTGAAACGGAAGCACCTGCTGAACAAGCTGAAGATCCAAAGAAAGCCGCAGTTGCTGCTGCCATTGCTCGCGCTAAGGCACGCAAAGCTCAACAAGAAAGCTCTATTGAATCTGCAGAAACGGAAGCACCTTCTGAACAAGCTGAAGATCCAAAGAAAGCTGCTGTTGCCGCTGCCATTGCTCGTGCTAAAGCGCGTAAAGCCCAGCAAGAAAGCTCTACTGACTCTGCAGAAACGGAAGCACCTGCTGAACAAGCTGAAGATCCAAAGAAAGCAGCAGTTGCCGCTGCCATTGCTCGTGCTAAAGCACGCAAAGCTCAGCAAGAAGCACAAACAGAATCTGTTGAAGAAACGCCTTCTGAAGAGCCAGAAGTGGATCCGAAGAAAGCCGCGGTTGCCGCAGCTATTGCTCGCGCTAAAGCACGCAAAGCTCAGCAAGAAGCACAAACAGAATCTGTTGAAGCGGAAGCTCCTTCTGAAGAACCAGAAGTGGATCCGAAGAAAGCTGCTGTTGCCGCAGCCATTGCTCGTGCCAAAGCACTTAAAGCTCAGCAAGAAGCACAAACAGAATCTGTTGAAGAAACGCCTTCTGAAGAACCAGAAGTGGATCCAAAGAAAGCTGCTGTTGCCGCTGCCATTGCTCGCGCTAAAGCACGTAAAGCTCAGCAAGAAGCGAATAAGAACAATACTGAGGAGAACGAGTAATGTCGTTTTTTATTGCCAGTTCACCACACGCTCACAGCCGTCGCAGCACGCCTGATTTGATGAAATGGGTAGCACTGTGCGCTATTCCTGGCTTAGTGGCTCAAACCTATTTCTTTGGTTGGGGCACCATCATTCAACTTGTGTTCGCTATTGCGGTCGCAGTGTCACTTGAAGCATTAGTCATGCTTGTGCGTAAACGTTCTCCAATGCGTGCGCTGCGTGATAACAGTGCCATCGTGACAGCCTGGCTATTAGCTGTGGCAATCCCACCATGGTCTCCTTGGTGGATCATGGTTATCGGTTTGATTTTTGCCATCGTTATTGCGAAGCACTTATACGGTGGTATTGGTCAAAACCTATTTAACCCAGCGATGGTCGCTTACGTTGTATTGCTTATCTCCTTCCCTGTCCAAATGACAAGTTGGAGTGCACCTGTTTCATTAATGTCTGAGCATGTGACTTTTGCAGACGCGTTGTCTCTGATCTTCACTGGCTATGATTTTGATGGTTTGTCGCTACAACAAGTTCGTGCCGGCGTGGATGGCGTAACAATGGCAACTCCATTAGATGCATTCAAAACCGGTATTCACACTGGTGCTACGCCAAGTGAAGTGCTTTCACAGCCAATGTTTGGTGGGCTTGCGGGTATCGGTTGGCAATGGGTAAACCTAGCTTACTTGGTTGGTGGCCTAGTGATGATCAAGAAACGCATCATCCAATGGTACATTCCTGTTGGTTTCCTAGGTAGCTTGGCACTGTTTAGTACCGTCTTTAGCTTGATCATGCCGGGAGAAACCGCGTCACCAATCTTCCACCTACTTTCAGGTGCAACGATGTTAGGCGCGTTCTTTATCGCAACCGATCCTGTTTCAGCATCAACGACCGTGAAAGGTCGCTTAATTTTCGGTGCTCTCATCGGCGCGTTGGTATTCATTATTCGTAGTTGGGGTGGCTTCCCAGATGGCGTTGCGTTCGCCGTTCTGCTTGCCAATATGTGTGTACCGTTGATCGACTACTACACCAAACCAAGAACTTACGGTCACTGAGGTAAACATGTTAACCGCTATTAGAAAAAATGGTCTGACATTGGCGATCTTCGCCTGTGCAACAACCGGTCTTGTGGCACTGACTCAGTACCTAACAAAAGATCAAATTAAGCTTCAGGAACAAAAGCAATTGCTGTCGGTTCTTAACCAAGTGATTCCGGAAGAAATGCACGACAACAACCTTGTCGCGGCATGTACTATGGTATCTGCACCCGATCTAGGTACGGTTCGCTCGATGCCA
The DNA here is from genome assembly GCF_026241575.1 of Vibrio sp. Sgm 5. Taxonomy (NCBI): domain Bacteria; kingdom Pseudomonadati; phylum Pseudomonadota; class Gammaproteobacteria; order Vibrionales; family Vibrionaceae; genus Vibrio; species Vibrio sp. Sgm 5. The sequence goes on along the minus strand of NZ_JAPHPY010000024.1, from coordinate 8,235 downwards.
ACTTACATTGCGACCAAAGATGGCCAACCTACGGCAATGGCAATTGAGTCCATCGCACCAGATGGCTACAACGGTGAAATCAAAATCATTACCGGCATCGATAACCAAGGCAAGATCCTTGGTACCCGTATCCTAAGCCATCAAGAAACGCCGGGATTGGGTGATAAAATTGATTTACGCGTTACGGATTGGATCTTGAGCTTCACCGGTAAGCAAGTGACAGAAAGTAACTGGAATTCTTGGCGAGTTCGTAAAGATGGTGGCGATTTCGATCAGTTTACTGGCGCAACCATTACCCCTCGTGCGGTAGTGAAAGCGGTGAGAAACACAGTAAACTACGTAAATAAGTCTCGTGATGAGATTCTGAATCAGCCCCTAGACTGCGCAGGAGGCAACCATGAGTGAAAATAAACTGCTAATGAAAAACGGCATGTGGAGCAACAACCCTGCCCTAGTGCAACTTCTGGGTTTGTGTCCTCTACTTGCGGTTTCTTCGACCATTACCAACGCCCTTGGTCTGGGTATTGCGACTTTGTTGGTGCTTGTCGGCTCTAACTTGACGGTTTCACTGATTCGTAACTACGTACCAAAAGAAATCCGTATTCCGGTTTTTGTTATGATCATCGCAGCCTTGGTAACTTGTGTTCAACTCTTGATGAACGCTTATGCCTACGGACTGTATCTATCTCTGGGTATCTTCATCCCATTGATCGTAACCAACTGTATTATCATCGGCCGTGCGGAAGCTTACGCATCGAAGAATGATCCATTACCAGCAGCATTGGATGGTTTCTGGATGGGTCTTGGTATGACAACCGTATTAGTTGTACTTGGCGCTATGCGTGAACTTATCGGCAACGGCACCTTATTCGATGGTGCAGACCTATTATTGGGTGACTGGGCTGCGGCACTGCGTATTCAAGTTTTCCACTTCGATAGCAGCTTCTTACTGGCATTATTGCCGCCAGGTGCGTTTATCGGTGTAGGACTTTTGATTGCGTTGAAAAACGTTATCGACAGCTCAATTCAGGAACGTCAGCCGAAAGAAGAAAAACCAGCCATTGAGCGCGCCCGCGTAACTAACGCATAATACAAGAATTCTAAAATCAAGGCTCTACCACTCGTAGGGCCTTTTTCATAAACCGCAAAGACGGGTTTGGAAGTCAGCAATGAACAAAGTCAAAAGAATTGAAATTCTCGAACGACTCAGAGAAAACAATCCCAATCCTCAGACAGAGCTCAACTGGAGCACGCCGTTTGAGTTGCTTATCGCCGTACTGCTTTCTGCGCAGGCGACGGACGTAAGCGTAAACAAGGCAACAGACAAGCTCTACCCTGTTGCGAACACGCCTCAAGGCATTCTTGATTTGGGTGTCGATGGTTTAAAGGAATACATCAAAACCATCGGACTGTTTAATTCAAAAGCCGAAAACACCATCAAGACTTGTAAGATTTTACTAGAGAAGCATAACGGCGAAGTACCAGAAGATCGTGCAGCGCTTGAAGCTTTGCCGGGTGTCGGTCGTAAAACCGCTAACGTGGTACTGAACACCGCCTTCGGTTGGCCAACTATCGCGGTAGATACGCACATCTATCGTGTTTCTAACCGTACAAAGTTTGCGATGGGTAAAACCGTCGATGACGTAGAAGAAAAACTGCTAAAAGTGGTGCCAAAAGAGTTTAAGCTTGATGTACACCACTGGCTGATTCTTCATGGTCGTTACACATGTGTGGCAAGAAAACCGCGCTGTGGTAGCTGCATCATTGAAGATCTCTGTGAATACAAAGAAAAAGTGTACCCAGACGAATAAACCCGTCTGAAACAATCGCTAGGAGCAAATAATGTCAAACGGTCGAATTCTTCACACCATGCTGCGCGTGGGTGATCTAGACAAATCTATCAAGTTTTACACTGAAGTAATGGGCATGCAGCTACTTCGTACCAATGAAAATAAAGAGTACGAATACACGCTAGCATTCCTAGGTTACGGTGATGAGTCTCAGGGTGCCGTCATCGAGCTGACTTACAACTGGGGTACAACCGAGTACGACTTAGGCTCTGCATTTGGCCATATCGCAATTGGCGTAGACGATATCTACTCAACTTGCGATGCAATCAAAGCAGCAGGTGGCAATGTCACTCGTGAAGCCGGCCCAGTAAAAGGTGGTACAACGCACATCGCTTTCGTGAAAGACCCTGATGGCTACATGATCGAGCTGATCCAAAACAAGCAAGCATCAGCAGGTTTAGAGGGCTAAACCCAACCCCCATTCTGAAATGCTGTAAAAGATGACAGGCAGATCTGAGAGCTGCCTGCTCATTTATAAACAAATATCTTTACTTGATAATAATTATCGTTTAGATTTGTTCGCAACATCGATATGTGGGACAAACGATAATGATCAGTGAATGGGAAAAACACACACTTCTAGCCGATACTGCTCTTCAACTAGATGACCCTGTTCGCAGCATTCTTCATTACCAGCAAGCCCTTAGCCTGAGTGAAGATATTAGCGAATGCGTGGAAATAGAAGCTGATGAACGCTTACTAATTTCAGTGATTTCATGCCATAACCTCGCTCAATTTTGGCGCTGGGCTGGCGATACCGAGTATGAACTCAAATATCTGCAACTCGCATCTGAAAAAGTACTCACACTGATTCCTCAGTGCCCAAACAAAGATTGCGCGAGCTTTATTGATTCGATTGGCTGCTGTACAAAAGCACTGATTGATTTTATGAAACGACATCCGAATCCAGCGATTGCAAAACAAGTCGAAAAGATTGATACGGCTACGAATTGCGAAATCATTGCTAAATTTCGCTTAAACTAGCTGAAGTGACATGAAGGTAGCAACACAAGCGCATAAGTACTTTCAACAAGAACACAGTGATATAAAAACGCCAGAGTCTGACTCTGGCGTTTTTATTTGGTTAGCATTTCAATTAAACCTGAGTTCGTCCTAGCGAAATCACCACACGGCGATTCTTATCTTTACCAATTGGTGAGCCATTATCAGCAATTGGTCGACGCTTGCCGTAGCCCTGCACTTGAATACGATCACCCGATAAACCCAGAGATTCGAAATACGCTCTAAGTGACTCTGCTCTTCTTTCTGAAAGACTTTGACTCGCACTCTTGCCATCCGTTGAATCTGTGTAGGTTGCAACAAGGACTAAATCGATATCTTGGTTGTGACGAACATAATCAGCAATTTGAGCCAAACGCTTCTTCGACGCTTTTGTTAGCTGATCGCCCTGCCGCTCGTAATGAAGAATCGTAAAGGCAATATCTTCAAAGCTGTATTTCAACAAGTTGGCAATGCAGTTACTGAAGGCATTGTATTTGCTCTGAAAAAGCACCGAAGACAAGGCAACTTCAATACGTTGGTCACGACTTTGCCAATCTTGGTAGCTAAATGTCGGATAGCGCCCTTTTTCTAGCTCAGACAAAATGCCCCATGCCGTTTGACCACCCACGTAACCATCGAACTGCTTAAAGAACCTAAGATTAGTGATTCGGTCCGCATGCTCTCCCGGACGCCAAGGAGGCGGCATTGAAATCAAACTCACGTTGCGTGTTTCACCCATTGGGCGGCGCATTTTCAGTTCGAAATCCAAATTGATCTTTTTGCTCGCACGAGACGAAAATACCGCGTCACCAAATCCAGGAATAGGATGCACAAGTTGGCATTCCAATGGCGTATTCATCACCATTTCCCATTGTGACTGTTGCGGAGTGGCAACGTAGCGTTTACCCATTGATGCAAAACTATGTGCACTGAGTAAAGATAACGCGACACCACTGGTTACAAGCCATTTATTCATCTAGGTACTATCTCTCAAACGGCACTCTATTGCCGCTTATTCGCCTGAATTAAAAACACGTGAAAGAATGCAAAAATCCCGCCAACATAAAAATAGCAACTTGATAGAAGGACTTAAGGGATGATTTGGCAAGCGCATAAAATGGGAAATAACATCACGAGAATAACAGGTGACCTTCCCCCTTATTTTTAGTTATAAGTCTCACCCAATACGGACGAAACAGAATTCTACATTTATCCAAATTGCGGTTTTTCTCATCGATAGAATCTGCAATAATGCAGCCTTCGTCACACAAAAATAAGCCAACATGACAATAGAAAATGAAGCTCTAACCCTGAAAAAGCGTTTTCGTGGTTATTTTCCAGTGGTAGTTGACGTTGAGACCGCAGGTTTCAATGCTCAAACTGATGCACTTTTAGAAATCTGTGCCGTAACGTTGAGCATGGATGAAAACGGCGATTTGCATCCTGCCTCCACCATTCATTTTCATATCGAACCTTTTGAAGGCGCGAATTTAGAAAAAGAAGCGCTAGAATTCAACGGCATTCGTGACCCTTTTAGCCCACTCCGTGGTGCTGTCTCTGAGCAAGAAGCGCTGAAAGAAATTTATAAGTTGATCCGTAAAGAGCAAAAAGCAGAAGATTGCTCGCGTGCAATCATGGTGGCGCATAACGCGGCTTTCGACTTAAGTTTTGTTAATGCAGCAAACGAACGCTGCAAACTAAAAAGAGTCCCTTTCCATCCATTTGCCACTTTTGATACCGCGACATTAAGTGGACTTGCTTATGGCCAAACTGTTCTGGCTAAAGCATGCAAAACAGCAGGGATGGACTTTGACAATCGTGAAGCACACTCTGCGCTTTACGATACACAAAAAACTGCAGAGCTATTCTGCGGCATCGTAAACAAATGGAAGGCCCTAGGCGGTTGGCCGCTTGTTAGCGAAGAATAATAAATAAACACAACATATTAGGAAAAGTATGAATCCTGTCGTTATATCTGTGTGCGTCATGCTCGTGTTAGCATTGATGCGCGTAAACGTGGTGGTTGCCCTCACGTTTAGTGCCATCGTTGGTGGCCTTGTTGCTGGTATGAGTCTTACCGATACTGTTTCTGCCTTTGAAAGCGGACTCGGCGGCGGTGCAACCATCGCATTAAGCTATGCAATGCTTGGTACATTTGCCGTTGCTATTTCTCGCTCTGGAATTACTGACCTACTTGCTAAAAGCGTTATCAAGCGCCTAAATGGCAAAGAAAGCTCTGCGTCGACTACTGGTCTTAAATACGCAGTATTGGTTGCGCTTGTCCTTGTCACCATGTCATCTCAAAACGTGATTCCGGTACACATCGCCTTTATTCCAATTTTGATTCCACCTCTTTTGGGCGTTTTCGCTAAGCTGAAGCTGGACCGTCGTTTGGTCGCTTGTGTGCTTACCTTCGGTTTGATCACGCCTTATATGATTCTACCAATCGGTTTTGGTGGCATCTTCCTAAACAACATCCTATTGAAGAACTTACATGACAATGGTCTAACCGATGTCGTGGCAAGCCAAGTACCGACAGCAATGCTGTTGCCGGGCGCAGGTATGTTGTTTGGCCTTCTGACGGCAATCTTCTTTAGCTACCGTAAACCTCGGGAATACAAAGAAACTGAACTGACCGTTGTTCAAGAATCTGAAGAGAAGCTAAATAAGAAACACATTTTGGTTGCTGGCTTGGGTATTCTTGCTGCGCTAAGCGTACAGCTATACACGGGCTCAATGATCATCGGTGCACTAGCTGGCTTTATGGTATTCACCTTCGGTGGTGTTATCGCATGGAAAGAGACGCACGATGTGTTCACTAAAGGTGTACACATGATGGCAATGATCGGCTTCATCATGATTGCAGCGGCAGGTTTTGCGGCAGTAATGAAGCAAACTGGCGGCGTTGAAACACTAGTACAATCACTATCAACAAGCATCGGCGATAACAAACCTCTAGCTGCTCTGCTTATGCTGATCGTTGGTCTATTGGTCACTATGGGCATTGGTTCATCGTTCTCTACGATTCCAATCCTTGCAACTATCTATGTCCCGCTATCACTAGCGTTCGGCTTCTCACCAATGGCAACTATCGCACTAGTCGGTACTGCTGCTGCGCTAGGTGATGCAGGCTCTCCAGCTTCTGATTCAACGTTAGGTCCAACATCGGGGCTAAATGCAGATGGCCAACACGAGCACATTTGGGAAACCGTTGTTCCGACATTTATCCACTACAACATTCCACTGATCATCTTCGGTTGGATTGCTGCAATGGTGCTGTAATCGCATCATTTGAATGGATACAATTCGTTACGAAAAAGCCGCTCGAGTGAGCGGCTTTTTGTTAATTTGAATACCTACGAATAACGCTTTAGAGGCATCAATTCAATCATTGAGCGGGCATATTATCAACGATGCGCTCTCGAATAAGCTTTAGCGTCGCCTCAGTCGATAGGTAATCAACTTCAATCGGGAAGTAAGCATCGTTGATTTGCAGTACCAAGCTTGGGTACCCGTTCACACCAAGGCTTTTTGCAAGACTCAACTGATCTTGGAACACGCCTTCTAACAAAGCGCCATCCATATCGTTTTTGAACTGTTGAACGTTCAAACCAATCTCTTTTGCCAATTGCAGGTGCGTTGCTTCTTCGTGAGGAGGAAGAGCTCGCAGGTAGTACGCATGCTGAATTGCTTCTAACATTTGCTCATAAGAATCTTGGAACCCCGCGGCGATAACCGCACGGCATGATTGATATGTACTTCTTACTGGCGTACACAAGGTCCAGAAATCATAATTGAACTTTGTGCCAAGCTGGCGCTCGATCTGCTTCCAAATTTGTTCGATCTTTTGTTGCATTTCTGGAGGCATCGGCAGATTAGTATCTGGCGCAAGGCCACCCACCACATACTCAAACTGAATGACACCCGGCAGCTGTTGTTTCAATTTTTCAATGGTTGGTTTGTAACCCCAACACCAACTGCACATTGGGTCATGTACGTAGTAAAGCTTTATGTTCATTCCACTAACCTAAAAAAGAAAAAGGAGCCAATGCGGCTCCTTTGTATTCTATCGCCAAATTTGAGTATTTACGAATTACTCAGCGTCACCTTCAACGCGTGCTGCCGCTTCTTTGATAAGAGGCTGAAGCTCACCTTTCTGGAACATTTCCAAAATGATGTCACAACCACCGATCAGTTCGCCTTCAATCCATAGTTGTGGGAATGTTGGCCATTGAGCGTATTTTGGTAGCTCAGCACGGATGTCTGGGTTTTGTAGAATGTCTACGTAAGCGAACTTCTCGCCACAAGCCATTAGCGCCTGTGCAGCTTGAGAAGAGAAACCACAGCTAGGCAGTTTCGGTGATCCTTTCATGTACAGCAAGATTGTGTTTTCAGAGATCTGCTGTTTGATTTTATCGATAGTTTCCATCGCTTCCTCATTCATGGATGTGAGCTTTAATTATTGCCACATTTTACTCAATAACCACAGAATAAAAACCATATAATTAGTAAGTCTTTGTGGGTTTTATCTTAAAATATTTTCATATCGGGGTTTTAATAAAGTAAAAACTTGCTAAAATACTTTTCAAGTCAGTCGTAAAGACTACATATAAATAAAAACACTGGAAGCAATCGAAAGGTAACCCTTTCATATCTATGGAGAATTGAGCAATGGCATTTGAACTACCAGCTCTACCTTACGCGAAAGACGCACTAGAACCACACATCTCTGCTGAAACTCTAGATTTCCACCACGGTAAACACCACAACACTTACGTAGTTAAGCTAAACGGTCTTATCCCTGGTACTGAGTTCGAAGGCAAAACCCTAGAAGAAATCATCAAGACTTCTACTGGTGGCGTATTCAATAACGCAGCACAGATCTGGAACCACACGTTCTACTGGCACTGTCTAGCTCCAAACGCGGGCGGCGAACCAACTGGTGCAGTTGCTGAAGCAATCAACGCAGCATTCGGTTCTTTCGAAGAATTCAAAGCGAAGTTCACTGATTCAGCAATCAACAACTTCGGTTCTTCATGGACTTGGCTAGTTAAGAAAGCTGACGGTTCTCTAGAGATCGTTAACACTTCTAACGCTGCAACGCCTCTAACAAAAGAAGGTACTACTCCACTTCTAACTGTTGACCTTTGGGAACACGCGTACTACATCGATTACCGCAACGTACGTCCTGATTACATGAACGGCTTCTGGGCTCTTGTAAACTGGGACTTCGTAGCTGAGAACCTAGCGAAGTAATTTACTTCCCCCTAAGTTCAATTTAGTCATATTTAAAAGCTCGCATTATTGCCTGTCTCTTATACACAAATCCCCAAGCTTGTAGTTTGGGGATTTTTTTTGAACTCTTTCACGTGTGTGCGATCTG
>NZ_JAPHPY010000023.1:0-85178 GCF_026241575.1 Vibrio sp. Sgm 5 | reverse complement strand
TGTTCTCTCTTGGTTGAAAGATCTGATCGCAGAACCAGCTTTTAGTTCACTTCTATTTTTATCCCGAGTTCAGGTTATTTAGCTCATCGGCAACGGTTTACGGCGATCCTGACATTGTGCCGATTACGGAAGACTCTCCAACGGGGGCTACCACTAACCCATACGGTCGCAGCAAGTACATGGTGGAAGAGTGCTTGAGCGATTTGTTTAATGCAGAAAACGATTGGAGCGTGAGTTTGCTGCGCTACTTCAACCCTGTTGGTGCGCATCCATCGGGCACTATGGGTGAAGACCCTCAGGGCATCCCAAACAACTTGATGCCCTTTATCGCGCAAGTGGCAGTAGGCCGCCGCGAAAAACTGTCGGTATTTGGCAATGACTACCCAACGCCGGATGGCACAGGCGTGCGTGATTACATCCACGTGATGGACTTGGCTGATGGCCATATCGCAGCGCTGAAATCGGTAGGTGAAAAAGCAGGTTTGCACATTTACAACCTAGGCACGGGCAAAGGCTCTAGCGTGCTTGAAATGGTAGAAGCGTTCGCAGCGGCTTGCGGTAACCCAGTGCCTTACGAACTTTGTCCTCGTCGTCCTGGTGACATTGCAGAATGCTGGGCAAGTACAGATAAAGCGGAGCGAGACCTTGGCTGGAAAGCGACGCGCAGTGTTGCTGAAATGACGGCTGATACGTGGAACTGGCAGTCAAATAACCCGCAAGGCTATTCCCCTGCGTAATTGAAGCTGCAGCGTTGTTGATTGGCCGCCTAGCTGCAACTCCAATTTCATTGGGGAATGCAGATGAAAGAAATTCTAAAAGTTGAGTAAGTAAGATGTCGAATGTTGAATTTAACCCAGTGGATCACCCACACCGTCGTTACAACCCACTAACGGGTCAGTGGATTTTGGTGTCACCGCATCGTGCAAAACGCCCTTGGAGTGGCGCTGATGAGAAACCTGCGATTGATGAGCTACCAAGCTACGACGAGAAGTGTTTCCTTTGCCCAACAAACGAGCGTATTTCTGGTGATGTAAACCCAGATTACCAAGGCACGTATGTGTTCCAAAATGACTTTGCAGCACTGATGGTGGACTCTCCAGATGCTCCTGAGTCAGATAACCCACTGTTCAAAACACAAGGTGTGCGCGGTTTGAGCCGAGTGATTTGTTTCTCGCCTGATCACAGCAAAACTTTGCCTGAGCTACCGGTCGACAAAATTCGTGGCGTGATTGACACATGGAATGATCAAATCGAAGAGCTGGGTAAAGACTACGTTTGGGTTCAAGCATTCGAGAACAAGGGCGAGACCATGGGTTGTTCTCAGCCTCACCCGCACGGCCAAATCTGGGCAAACAGTTTCTTGCCAAACGAAATCGAGCGCAAAGAACACAACTTAAAAGCGTACTACCAAGAGCATGGCAGTAACTTGCTGGTGGATTACGTGCAAGCTGAGCTTAAAGATGGTTCACGCACAGTGGTTGAGACCGAGCACTGGGTTGCAGTTGTTCCTTACTGGGCAGCATGGCCATTCGAAACCATGCTACTTCCTAAAACGCACATTCGTCGAATGAGTGAGCTAACCGATGAGCAACGTGATGACCTTGCGGTTGCAATCAAAAAGCTCACCAGCCGTTACGACAACCTATTCCAATGCTCTTTCCCTTACTCAATGGGCTGGCATTACGCGCCATTCTTTGAAGAAGGGGCTGATATTGACCATTGGCAACTGCATGCGTTGTTCTACCCGCCACTGTTACGTAGTGCAACGGTTCGTAAGTTCATGGTTGGTTATGAAATGCTGGCAGAAAGCCAACGCGACCTAACGGCAGAACAAGCGGCGCAGCGTCTGCGTGACCTAAGCGATGTGCATTACAAAGAGCAATAAACCAATTAATGAATAGCCGGAGTTATCGCTGGTTTTACCTAAAGCTCGGTCAAATTCCCTTTTATTCGGGAGGGGAGGGCTAACCCCCTCTAACTCCCCCTTATTAAGGGGGGAGGATTAGACCGAGTGAATACGAAACTGGAAATCAGGACTTAACGCTGGTTACATCAATACCAAATTTATAATTTAAGAGAACGTCCCTATGTCTGATCTAATCCAAAATGTGAAAACCTCTTTTGAACAAGTGCTGGGTTACGCCCCAAGTCATATTATTCAAGCGCCTGGTCGTGTAAACCTGATTGGTGAGCACACTGATTACAACGACGGTTTTGTACTGCCATGTGCGATCAACTACCAAACCGTTGTGGCGGCAGCGAAGCGTGAAGACAACCTAGTGCGCGTGGTTTCTGTGGATTACGGCAACGCCGTGGATGAGTTCGACATCACGCAAGAAATCACCTTCCAACAAGACAAAATGTGGGCGAACTACATTCGCGGTGTGGTGAAGTGTCTGCTTGCTCGTGGTTACCAATTCTCTGGTGCGGATATTTCTGTTAGCGGTAACGTCCCTCAAGGTGCGGGTTTAAGCTCGTCTGCAGCGTTGGAAGTCGTGATCGGTCAAACGTTCAAAGTGTTGTTCAATCTAGAAATCAGCCAAGCGGAAATCGCACTAAATGGGCAGCAAGCAGAGAACGAATTCGTCGGTTGTAACTGCGGCATTATGGACCAAATGATTTCGGCAGAAGGTCGTGCAAACCACGCTATGCTATTGGACTGCCGTAGTCTAGAAACAGAAGCTGTATCGATGCCTGAAGACATGGCCGTGGTGATCATCAACTCAAACAAAAAACGTGGCTTGGTCGACAGCGAATACAACACGCGTCGTGAGCAGTGTGAAGAAGCCGCGCGTATCTTCGGTGTGAAAGCACTGCGCGATGTGACGATTGAGCAGTTTAACGAGAAAGTGTCCGAGCTGGATGAAATGGTCGCAAGACGCGCTCGTCACGTGATCACAGAAAACGATCGCACGGTAGAAGCGGCGCAAGCACTTCGCGCACACGACATGAAGCGTATGGGTGAACTGATGGCTGAGTCTCATGCTTCTATGCGTGATGATTTCGAAATCACAGTCAGAGAAATCGATACGTTAGTTGAGATGGTGAAAGAAGTGATTGGCGAGCAAGGCGGCGTGCGCATGACAGGCGGCGGCTTTGGTGGTTGTATCGTTGCAATGGTACCGCCAGCATTGGTTGACGAAGTGAAAGCAACGGTAGAAGCGAAGTACCAAACAGCAACGGGTTTGAAAGAATCCATCTACGTGTGCCAAGCGAAAAACGGTGCTGGTTTAGTCGAAGTGCTTTAAGTGAAAAATTGCTTTAAGTTCAAAGTGCTTTAAGACGCAGTAGGAGCGAGAGATGACTGAGCCATTAACTATCACGATGACACAGCAGGCCGCCTTTGATGGCGCGCCTGCCAACGTTGTCGAGCTGAAAAATAACACAGGCATGAGCATTACCTTTATGGATATTGGCGCGACATGGCTGAGTTGTCGTTTACCTTTGGCGAATGGGGAGTTGCGTGAAGTGCTTCTCGGAGTGGGGACGATGGGGAGTTTCATGCAGCAACAGTGTTACATGGGTGTCACTGTTGGTCGCTACGCAAACCGCATCGCCAATGGTCTTTTTGAAGTGAATGGCGAAGTATTTCAAGTGTCTACTAACCAAGCGGGCAACTGTCTGCATGGTGGTGAAGAAGGTTTTGATAAACGTCGTTGGAAGATTGAGTCGCACTCCAATCAGCAAGTGACGTTCTCTTTGTTGTCTGAAGATGGCGATCAAGGTTTTCCAGGTAATCTAGAAGTGCAAGTGACGTATACGTTGACTGATGATAACCAAGTGAGCATTGAGTACTTCGCTAAGGCAGACAAAGCGACACCGATCAACTTGACCAACCATGCCTACTTCAATTTGTTGGGAGCAGAAGCGGACTTAGATTGTCGTTCGCATCGCTTAACCATCGTTGCAAGCCAATACTTACCAACCTCTGAGGTCGGTATTCCGCTTGGTGAATTGCAAGATGTGAAAGGCACTGGATTTGACTTTAGATGTGAAAAACCAGTTTCAGAACACTTCTTACAAGATGAACAGCAGATTGCCGCCAAAGGGTATGATCATAGCTACCTATTTGATGCTCATCGTGATGTTTCAAAACCAGTTGCGCTGGTGGTTTCTCCTGATGAAAAAGTGCACCTGTCAGTGGTGACAAACAAGCCTGCGATGCAATTGTACACGGGCAACTGGTTAGCTGGCGCACCAAATCGTCGTGGCGGTGAATATAACGATTACGCGGGTCTGGCGTTAGAAACGCAGTTTTTACCAGATTCGCCAAACCATGCTGAGTGGGCGCAGACAAGCTGTATTCTTGAGCCTGAACAAGAGTACCGCTTCTGCACCACTTATCAGTTTGCTTTCTAGGTAAACTGAGCATTTTCAAGCTTTTGGGTTACCGTAGGCTTTTTGCTCACAGTAGGTCAAAAGCTCATCAAAAGTTGGCAAAATAACGCTCTCTACAAACACCCCAAAAAGAAAAAGCTCTGTCACTTCGGTGGCAGAGCTTTTACTTTGTAACCTTTCTGGGCACTGAATAGCGCGATATCTTAAAGGCGATCCACCGAGTTACGGCGCACTAAAGTTGGGCTAAAGATGATGGTGTCATCTTCCACTTGTTCATCACGCGATAACGCTAATGCCAAACGCGCAGCACGCTCTGCCATCATTTCGATTGGGTAACGAATCGTGGTCAAACTTGGATTGACGAAGCGAGCAATTAAGCCATCGTCGAAGCCAACCATGGACACTTTTTCTGGTACGTCGATACCATTTTGGTCTAACGCCGCCAGCGCACCTGCTGCCATGTAGTCGTTGTACGCCACGACGCCAGTGATTGCGAGTGATTTGGTCAGCAGATTGGTCATGGCTGTTTCGCCGCCGTCACTGTTTGGTTCACCATATTCGACATAGCTTTTTGATAGCTCGATATCGTGATCTTTCAGTGCCGCTTGGTAACCTTGTAAACGTTCGTCGGTATCTTCGATGTCATGGGATGAGGCGATACAAGCGATCTTGGTATGACCATGACGAATCAGATATTCCGTCGATAAGTACGCGCCCTTGCGGTTATCAAGAGAGATACAACGCTCTGCCAACTCAGGGATATGGCGGTTGATCAACACCATGCCTTTGACTTCTTTGGCGTAACCAATCAGTTCTTCGTCTGATAAGCCTTTAGAGTGAATCACAATGGCTTCACAGCGGCTGTTGATCAGAAGTTCTAGCGCTTGGCGTTCGTCTTCTGGGTTGTGGTAGCCATTACCAATCAGAATGTGTTTGCCGTTTTCACGCGCCACGTTATCTACCGATTTCACCAGGGTGCCGAAGAACGGGTCTGAGACATCACCCACAAGCACGCCCATGGTGTTGGTACTTTGGCTGACGAGTGCACGCGCTGCTGCGTTTGGACGGTAGCCCAGTTTGCTCATTGCTTGCGTCACTGCGTCGATAGAAGATTGGCTTGCTTTCGGTGATTTATTGATCACGCGAGAGACGGTCGCGACCGATACGCCGGCTTCTTTCGCGACATCCTTGATTGTTGCCATGAGGGACCTTTCGTGGGCTAAAAAACGTTAATTGGAGTATTAAACACCCATTGTGTAATAAGTGCAATCAACACCATTTTTATATTGCGATGAATTTGTTCTTACTCTATGAATTTATTGAATATATGTGATGTGTAAACGTTATCTTAGATGAGGTGTTGGTTAGGCGCATAAAAACAAAAAATCGCGGTCATTGATGTGACCGCGATTTGTCGTTTCTATTTTCTCTTTACAGGCCACAGAAAATGGCCCTCAGAATGCTAGTTGTTGTTCATCCAATCAACCATTTGAGTTTTGTACACATCGCTGTTGCCGCCAAAGATAGCTTGTACGCCTGTACCGACTCGCACCACACCCGCTGCACCAAGTGCTTTCAATTTCGCTTCGTCGACTTTGTCTTGCTCTGCGACTTGGATGCGCAATCGAGTGATACAAGCATCGGTGCTTAAGATATTTTGTTTGCCGCCAAACGCGCTAACCAACTCACTGGCAAACTCTGAACTGGTGTCATTGACGGCTTTGCTGCTGTCTTGATCTTCACGCCCTGGTGTTTTCAGATCGAACGTCTTAATGAACCAAGTGAACACAACGTAGTACAGCGCTGCGTATGCCAAACCTAATGGGATGATCATCCAACCTTTGGTCGAAATACCAAAGAAGGTCACGTAGTCGATAAGACCTGCACTAAAGCTGTAGCCATGTTTTACGCCCAGCATGATACACAGTGGGTAAGCCAGACCCGCAATGATCGCGTGAATCACGTAAAGAACAGGCGAGATGAACAAGAACGCAAACTCGATAGGCTCAGTGATACCAGTTAGGAACGACGTTAGCGCAGCTGAGATCATGATGCCCATAACTTTGGTGCGGTTCTCTGGTTTTGCTGCACGGCCAATCGCAATTGCCGCCGCAGGAAGACCAAACATCTTGAATAGGTAACCACCTGCTAGGTTGCCCGCATTTGGGGCGCCAGCGAAGAAGCGAGGGATCTCTCCGTGGAATACTTGACCAGCAGCGTTCACAAACTCACCGGCTTGAAGCTGAATAATTACGTTAATCACATGGTGCAGACCGAATGGGATCAGAGCACGCTCTGCGGTGCCGTAAGCCCAGAATGCGACCAATGGGTTTTGCTCGGTTGCCCATGTGCCAAACCAATCAATGCCCGAGCCAATTGGCTGCCAAATAAAGGCAATCGCAATGCCCAAAAACAGCATAGAAAATGACGTTACGATCGGGACAAATCGTTTACCCGCGAAGAAGGCCAAGTAAGCTGGCATCTTAATGGTGTAGAAGCGGTTAAACATATACGCACCAACTGCACCGGAGATGATGCCGCCGAGCACACCTGTGTCGATATGGTCCACACCCAGCACGCCAGCCATGACTTTTAGCGTCGCGACTAATACGTAATAACCAATACCTGCCGCAACCGCACCAACACCATCATTGTTGGTAAATGAGATAGCAACGCCAAGCGCAAAGATAAGTGGCAGGTTACCAAATACCGCGCCACCCGCTTCTGCCATCAATTCAGAAACCACGGGTGGAATGAACCCAAATTGCGCCGAGCCAATACCCAAAAGAATACCGGCTGCCGGCATCGAGGCAATTGGCAACATGAGCGCCTTACCGACCTTAGAAAGGTTGGCAAAAAAGTTAGCAAACATAAAAATACTCCAACTTGTTAGATAAAAATCTTGAGTGGCGCAGTCATGAATAAACTGTGGGAAGCGGGGAGATTAGCGATAGCATCGTGATTATGGTTTGCGGGGGTTGGAGCATAAACATAAAAACTGGTTGCTATCGCTAAAGCTTTATAAGTGGTGTGCTGAGCTAAAAATAGGGCGCTTTTACTAATTGAAGGCCACTGTTTCGATTGCTCAACCATAGGACTGCGTCAGAATCTAAGTGTATTTTGGGGAAAAATAAGGCATGGAAAAACAGAGTGAATTTTGTTTTTCTTGTTCCTGATAACTAAGTTTTTAGACCTTTTTACTTGAATGAAGGCGTTAAACGCTAATATAAGGAACAGAATCTTAGTTTTGGAGTGCCTGTTTTGGAGAGTATTAATCTTTTTCGCTACTACGAACGTGTAGAGAGTTTTGATCTGCGAGAGGAATACGCGGTGACGCTTGCCGAGATTGCAGACAAGATGTTCACCAGCCCAAGGCATGCCCGAGCTATTCTCAAGCAGATGAATGCGCTCAACTGGATCGCTTGGATACCCAGAGTGGGGCGTAACCAACGTTCGACCTTAATTCGTAACATCGAGCGTACAGAGGTAAAGCGCTCTATTGCTCTTGAGTGGATCAAAGAGAGCAAATACGACCGAGCACTTGAGTTTCTTGGCTTCGACCAAGTCGTGTTTGAGCAACTGCTCAAGCAGACTTCCGGCGCCCAAGTGACAGAAGGCAAAGTCAGTGTGCAACTCACCTATAACCGCTCTTTTGCTACGCTCAATCCAATCACACCGCAACGAAACAGCGAGCGTTTCTTAATTCGTCAAATTCACGCTTGCTTGGTTTCTATGACATCTGATGGCGAGTTAGTCGGAAACATTGCGCATCATTGGCAAGCCGATGAAGAGTGGCGAACATGGACGTTTTATCTTCGTCCTTCCGTTTGCTTTCATCATGGCGGTAAAGTGGATGCAGAGTTGATGGTGAAGCTACTAAACCATTGGCAGCAGCTTCCATATTATCAAAATGAGCTCGATCACCTTGAAACGGTTTCCGTCGAGTCCCCTTATCGATTTTCCGTTCAACTTACTCGTCAAGACAAAGGATTCGCTGCATTATTGAGTGATCTGAAGTACTCCTTACAACCTGTCGAGCAACTTAATAACCTATCTTCCGATAGCATCGGCTGTGGTATTTTCTCTCTGGAATCGCACACGAACAACAAACTTACCTTGGTGGCGAACGAGCGCTTCCACGGATTTCGCTCCCTCACAGATAAAGTCACCATCTGGTCGTTAAACAGTGACAAGAAAGAAGGTGCAAAGGCTTCCGATTACCCCCACGATTTACCTAAGACAGAGCAGTACTCGAAAAAGGTCATCACCAACTCTCCAGATGAAGAAGTGGAAGAGCGTATCATCGATGCCAAACATACTGCATCGAAAGATCGCGTGGAAGAAGGGTGCTTGTTTATGATTTTCAATCACACTCATTCTAACTTATCACACGCTCAGCGACGTTGGCTGAGCGATGCCTTGAGTGGTGAGAACATTTGGCAGCAGTTGGAGCGCAACGAAACCACCTTCGGAGCTGAGATCGCACATAACTTTTTCCCCTTCTGGCACAACGTCAAATACCTGAGAAGCGATGAAGTAGCGCTACCTAGTTCAATCCGAATCGCCTGTTATTCCCATCTTGGTATTCAACGTGGTGCGAGAGCCGCTGAGCAAATCTTGATGGAGCATGGCATCAAGGTTGAAGTAAACGTTTATTCGTTTGAAGCATTCATTGAAAAAGCGTCTGGAGAGGGCTTTAGTGAAGAGGTTGTCTTAAGCAGCTTTAACTTGGATGACAACCGACAAGTCTCGGCTTTACTGTTTTTCCTCAGCGATCCTGTTTTGCACGCCACGATCGGATCTGACGTCAGCGACTGGCTGGTGGCTGAGATCAACCAAATTCGACAGTTTAGCGCTCCGGAAGATTACCTCACTAAGTTAGAGCAACTTGGCTCTGTGCTGATCTATGAAGGCGTGGTTAGTCCTATGCTTCACCACCGACAAACACTTAGCTTTCAAGACATATTCAAAGGTGTAGAGATCACGGCGTGGGGGTGGCCGAAGTTGAGTGAGATTTGGTAAAGGTCGATTGTAATCAGCACGATCTTTGCTCATCAAAATGCGATCTTCACCTCTTGTATTTAAAGTACTAACTGATAATGTAGAGTTTGTTCTAGTAAAATTTTACTTGAGGTTTTAATCAATGGAAACGATCGCTTACTCAGACTTCGCAAAATTAGAAATTCGCACCGGAAAAATCATCGAAGTAGCTCGTCACGAAAACGCAGATAAGCTGTATATCGTGCAGATCGACATCGGTGAGAAAACACTGCAAACCGTCACCAGTTTGGTGCCTTACTACACAGAAGAAGAGTTGATGGGGAAACAAGTGGTGGTGCTATGTAATCTCGCGAAAGCTAAGATGCGTGGTGAAACCTCTGAGTGCATGTTGCTGTGTGCTGAAACCGATGATGAATCAGAAAGTGTTCTGCTAACGCCTGAGCGCGCGATGCCTGCTGGTGTGAGGATCGTTTAGTACCCTTAAAGCTTACTCAAATAAAAACAGCGCTGATAGAGCGCTGTTTTTTTATTCTGTTCTTAAGAGTGTTGAGCAATTAGGTTATCAATCAACTCATAATGATGATCTTGTACGCCCGCTAAGTTGCCGTATTTTGGCTGGTGGCGGTCGTTCTCTTTGGCATGATGCCAACCAACGGTATGGCGAACGAAGTGCTCAGCAAAGGCATGGGAGACTTCCAAGCATCCAGCGAGGACCGTATCAACATAGCTTTGCATGATGGGACTGAGCGAGCAGGGTGGTAACGGAGCGTTTTTCACATAAACCCAAATGCTGTGCTCAGAGTTAAAAGTGGCCTCTGTTTCAATCTGATCAGGACGGATTTGAATGCGATGGTAGCCACGTTCGCGTCGGTCAAACTCCGCTAGCGCTTGATCGTCGACTTCAAGCAGTACGCCATTGACTTGCCCTTCGCCTTCATTCACAACCAAGGGTGACAAGATATAGCTGTCGTCAACTTTGCCCCAATAGCGCACCAGACCATGAGCGATGACTGGGATGGCTTCTCCCGTTTGACCCGTTAACTTGCGCGAGGCGGCATTGATTAAACTGCCGTAGCCAAATATATACATCTCGATTGCTTCCCTTACTTCGACGAAATCACTGTTATCCGTTATACCTAAACACTACCAACCAAGCAACGCATGAAGCACAGGTTTTACCTCGAAAGGATAGTTTGATCTTATAACGTGTATTTTTTATGCATGTTTGTGTTAATATCGAACGCGTAGAATTTTTGAACGGTATCAAATGGGTACTTAAGGGCATCACAATGCTGAATATCACCGATAAAAAAGTGGAAGAGAAAA
Source organism: Vibrio sp. Sgm 5 (assembly GCF_026241575.1). NCBI lineage: Bacteria > Pseudomonadati > Pseudomonadota > Gammaproteobacteria > Vibrionales > Vibrionaceae > Vibrio > Vibrio sp. Sgm 5. Next base: position 74,513 of record NZ_JAPHPY010000023.1, on the reverse strand, counting down.
TCCCTGCATGGCTGCGATTAGGGTTTAGACCGTTTTTCCTGTTTGGCTCTATTTATGCTGTTGTCGCAATTGCGGTATGGGTATGGATGTTCCAAACCGGACAGCCAAGTACATTGAGTGTTCCAGCGTTGTGGTGGCACGTTCATGAAATGTTATTTGGTTTTTCAATGGCAATAGTAGTGGGCTTTGTGCTGACTGCAGTGCAAAACTGGACAGGCATTAACGGCACGAAACACTACACCTTGTTAGCGATATTTACACTGTGGCTTGCACCGAGAATACTGCTTTGGACACCAGCACCACTTTGGTTAACCAGCAGCATTGAAGCGCTGTTTTTGCTGTTTGTGGCGTACGAAGTGGGCATTCGTGTTTACCGCGCGAAAGGCTGGCGTAATCTATTCTTTGTGCCGTTATTCTTGCTCGCCATCTTTGCTAACTTTGCCAGTTACGCAACGGTGAAAGGCATGCCGCCATTTACCTCGTCTGCGGTATGGCAAGCGATGCTTTGGTGGTTCACTCTGCTGCTTTCTGTCATGGGCGGACGAGTGATTCCATTCTTCACCGCTCGTCGATTTAACTTCGAAAAGGCTCAACCGCTAATGTGGTTAGATTGGCTAGCAAACCTACCTTTGGTCATGTTGTTCGTATTGAGTTTCTTCCCTGTAACATTTGCAGGACTTGGTCAGCCACTTATGTTGTTTGCCGGAGTGGCGCAGTTGGTTCGATTCCTGCGCTGGAAGCCTTGGCTGACACTTAGCGAGCCGTTGGTGTGGTCGTTACATGCGGCTTATTTGTGTCTGCCTCTGAGTCTGATCCTACGTGGCAGTTGGGATAATGCGTTTGCGAACCACAACTTAATTCATCTGTTTGCTATCGGCGCATTAGGTGGATTGATCTTAGCTATGATTGCTCGAGTGACTATGGGGCACACAGGTCGCATGATTTATAAAGGCCCGAACATGAGCATCGCTTTTGCCGCCGTGATTGGTGCGGCGTTAGCAAGAAGCTTAGGCGTGATTTTTGACCCTTCACACATGCTACTTTGGATTGATGTCAGTGCAGCCTTGTGGATTCTGGCTTTCGGTATGTTCGTATGGCGATTCGGAATGATGCTGATGAAACCAAGAGTGGATGGTCATCCCGGATAGTCACAGTTAAGATTTGATAAAGAAGGGCTCAACCAACGGTGTGAGTCCTTTTTATTTGAGCTTGCTTCCGCAAATGACCCACAATTAGTAAGGTAATTGTTAAGAATGTGAAAAACGTTGAATTCTATAGTGGGATTTGAGCGTGCTAGAAGGTGCGGACTCCGCTACTCTGTAGATGTTATTGCTCGTATGCACATGAGTGATTAACTAGCCAATTGACGTTTAAGACCCATAGGTGTCTCTCGTGTAATTACATGGCCGCTTAGTTCTATCCCTCCGTGGAACTAAGCGGCGTTTTTCGTTTTGTGGCTAGATAAAATTAGATATTCCCTTCACTGAAGTCTTTTTGGAAATACAGCACTTTCTGTAGATAGCGTCTCGCTTCACCTTTTGGATGTTGAGTGGTTAGCGCATTATAGACTTGAGTTGGGTTGAGGCTGTTAAGCTCATTCATCGCGCGTTTTCGGTCACTATCGAATGTAGAAAGCACGCCACCTGTGCCGCCGTTATAGGCTGAAATCATACTAAAGTGTTTCGAAGTAGGATGTTTTACATCTCTTAGATAGCGATTCTTCAATATGTAGAAATACGCGACTCCGGTATCAATGTTATTGGCAGGATCGAACAAGTACTCTTTGGTTGGAATGCCCGGTTTGTTTTTCACCAAATTAAACACATCTGCCCCCGCTGTTTTGGGGATTACTTGCATCAAGCCGTAAGCACCGGCATGAGAAACCGCATAAGGGTTAAAGCTACTTTCGGTTTTGATCACGGCAAAGATAAGGTCTTCTGGCAATCCATACCGTTTAGCAGCATCGCGAACCAAGCCTGCATATTGATACTCACGTTGCTCTAGGTGATCTTTCACCATATTGATTTCGACATAGTAAGCACTGCCGCGTTTGATGGCTTTCTTTTGTAGCTTATTCTCGATCAGGTAATCCGAATAACGATTAGCACGCCATTCCCACTCTATTGGTTTACCATCTTGATCAAGCACTTGGCCAAGCAAGAAGGGTTTTCCACGCAGAACCGCTTCTTTGTCACTAAACAATTCTGCATGAGTTGGATCGGCAGGCATGAGCAGAGTTTGAACGATGGCTTTTTGCAGCTTCTCCGTTGGTTGGTACTGAGAAATTGTCGAAACATAAATCTTACCCGTTTCGAAGTCGATGTGTGCTCGGGTGTTGTAACCGTCAAGGTACTTCACGTAACGGTGTTTGCCTGCTTCAACGAACTCATCTTCACCCCAGCGATCTTTGGCTTTTTGAGCGATGTAAGCCAGTAACTGTTTGATGTTGTCTTCGTTCGATGCGCTTGGCGGCTTTACATAAGGAGGAACGTAGTCATCACATGCGCATGGTGGTGTTTCTTCAGGAGCGACAGAACAACCACCGAGAAGGAGTAAGCTCAGGATTAGCGATTTCTTCATCGGATACCGATTAAATTAGAGGTGAGGGCAATTGCCGACTGAAGAAAATAATAAGTAAGAGTGCTAATCGCCTGAAATTAAAACTTTTTGTGCTTTCGATAGAAGCGTTTGATGCTGAGTATTCACCGGAAAAAGAAAAAGCCTGCGGGGTGCAGGCTTTGTATTAGGAGAGTCCAATTTAACTTACTTGTGAGAGGCTAAAGACTTTCTGTTGCAGCTTCTCTTTTAGATATTCTGCCAGTGCGATTTTCTCCTCTTCGTTCATGTATAAACCAAGTTTTGTACGACGCCATAAGATGTCTTCATCGGTGAGCGCCATTTCGTGATTCATCAAGTAATCAATTTCACGTTGATATACGCCATTTGCTTGCTCTGAGAAGCAATGACCAAGATCTTCTACGCTGTTAGTGCCTTCCATTAGGTCCCAAGTTTGTGTACCAAACTGAGTCACGTAGCGCAGCAACATCGCTTCTGATGCCCATGAGTACTTCGCATGAATCATCTTCGCCAATTGCTCACGGCTGCAACTGAAGTTACCTCCAGGAAGGGTTTGGTTTGCCGTCCAGTCTTTACCCATTTCAGGTAGGTAAGGTGCAAGTTTCTTCATTGCTGCTTCACCAAGCTTACGGTAAGTCGTGAGCTTGCCACCGAACACTGAAAGTAAAGGTGCGTGGTCGTATTCAGCGTCCAGTTCTAGTGTGTAGTCACGTGTGATCGCTTGCGGTGAGTCAGACTCATCATCACACAACGGGCGTACACCACTGTATGTCCATACCACGTCTTCGCGGCTTAGCTGGTGGACAAAGTGTTGGTTAACGATATCGATCAAGTAATCGACTTCATCTTCGGAAATCGCGACTTCACGCGGATCGCCTTTGTATTCCACATCTGTTGTACCAATGATCGAGAACTTATCTAGGTAAGGGATCATAAATACGATGCGGTTATCTTTGTTTTGTAGGATGTAGGCTTGCGGCTCGTTGTGGATACGAGGAACAACGATGTGCGAGCCTTTGATCAAACGAATGTTGCGAGGGGAGGTTTGTTCTAATCCTTCATCAAAGAACTGTTTCACCCATGGACCAGCAGCGTTAACCAGAGCTTTCGCTTTGCGTTCGAAACGTTGGTCTGTGGTGACGTCATGAATAGTGACATGCCAAATGCCGCCTTCACGGTGTGCTTTTTCTACGCGGCAGTAGTTGCGAACTTCTGCGTTATTCTCTTTAGCCGCTAGAACGTTCAACAACACCAAGCGTGCGTCATCTACCCAACAATCTGAGTATTCGAAACCGGTTTTCATTTCAGGTTTTAATAGACCTGATTTTGCTAGGTTGACGGTTTTGCTGCCTGGAAGAGTGGTTCGTTTACCCAAGTTATCGTAAAGGAACAAGCCACAGCGGATCATCCAAGCTGGGCGTAAAAATGGACGATGAGGTAAACGGAAGCGCATTGGCAGAGCCACATGAGGCGCTTTGCGTAAGATCACTTCACGCTCAGCGAGCGCTTCCGAAACCAAACGAAACTCATAGTGTTCAAGGTAACGTAATCCACCGTGGATCAGTTTTGAACTTGCAGAAGAGGTTGCCGATGCGAAGTCGTTAGCTTCATACAAACCGACGCTTAAACCACGGCCAGCAGCATCTGCAGCAATACCAGCCCCGTTAATGCCGCCGCCGATCACGATCATGTCTAGAGTAGGGGATGAATTCGTCGTGGAAGCATTTTGTTGGATACTCATAAATTTGACCTCTTGGTGAGCGAACGAGCATTTTAGAACATGAGCTTATCCTAGCTTAGGTTTCGTTTGTGGTCATTATTTATTTTCGTTTATGAGCGTTTTGTGTGATTTGGGCACAAAAAAACCTCTGCCTAATTAAGACAGAGGTCATTTATGCGCGTAAATAGTGCGTGTAAACGCTATTCGGTTATGGTTCTTTCCATTTGCGTATCAACCACTTCGAGCGGAACGGCTGCTTCTTTTAGAATCGCAAGAATCTCTTCTGGTGGTTGTTTGTTGGTAAATACCATGTTCAATTGCGCGATATTGCCCAGTTTCACCATCGCATTACGACCAAACTTCGAATGGTCAACCGCAAGGAAAACGCTGCGGCTGTTATCGATAATCGCCTGTTTAACGCGAACTTCGTGGTAATCAAAGTCCAGTAGTGAGCCATCAAAATCGATACCACTGATGCCCAAAATACCGAAGTCGAGGCGGAATTGTTTGACGAAATCGAGTGTTGCTTCACCGACAATGCCGCCGTCTCGGTTGCGAACTTCACCGCCCGCCAAAATCACTTTGATCTCCGGGTTGGGTAAAAGAATGGTGGCAACATTAATGTTGTTGGTCACCACGCGAAGCTGTTTGTGGTTTTTATTGAGCGCTCGAGCGACGGCTTCTGGGGTCGTGCCAATATCAATAAACAAGGTTGCGCCATCTGGAATGTGTTTTACGAGTTCTTCTGCAATGACATCTTTTTCATTGAAGTTAAGCGCTTTACGCGTGTTGTATGACGTGTTCTCTGAACTGAGAGGAATGGTTGCACCACCGTGGTAGCGACGAATTTTGTTTTCATCTGCGAGGTCATTTAGGTCGCGGCGAATAGTTTGAGGACTAACATTAAATTTTTCTACCAGCTCATCCGTGCTGACATAGCCTTGTTTTTTCACCAACTCAACAATCTGTTGGTGTCTTGGTATTTGCTTCACTTAGCACTCCCTTGTGCACTGGTAATCGCCAATGCTTCAAAATCGAAAATAGAAACTTGCTCTATTGTGCTCGAATTAGCGCATTGTGAGAAGCTGTGGGAGTGTGGAATCCGCGATCGAACGCAAAAAAAGAGCGCCAACTCGGCGCTCTTTACGATTAATCAGGGGGAAACTAATCGTTTATCAGAAATTAATCGTCTTCGTCGTGAAGCTCAGACCAGGTTTGAGCACACTTAACTGCGCGCTTCCAACCTTTGTAACGACGGTTACGTTTCTCTTCATCATCATGTGGTTCGAATGTGCGATCGAGCACTGCTTTGTCTTGCAGTTCATCAATGCTATCCCAGAAACCAACCGCTAGACCAGCTAGGTAGGCTGCACCCAGAGCGGTCACTTCGGTCACTTGAGGGCGGTGAACTTCGGTATTTAGAACATCAGATTGGAACTGCATTAAGAAGTTGTTCGCCACTGCGCCGCCATCTACACGAAGGTTAGCTAGTTTAATGCCCGAGTCTGCTTGCATTGCATCTAGCACATCACGAGTTTGGTAAGCGATGCCTTCCAAAGTTGCGCGGATAATGTGGTTAGAGTTTACGCCACGAGTTAGACCGACAATCGTACCGCGAGCGTAAGCATCCCAATATGGTGCGCCCAAACCAGTAAACGCAGGAACAACGTAAACACCATTTGAAGTATCGACTTTAGTTGCGAAGTATTCCGAGTCTTCAGCGCCAGCCAGAATCTTCATTTCATCACGTAGCCATTGAATTGAAGCGCCACCCATGAACACTGCACCCTCAAGAGCGTAAGCTGGCTCGCCTTTTGGACCGCATGCTAGCGTAGTCAGCAGGCCATTTTTTGATGTGACCTTCTCTTGACCTGTGTTCATCAACAAGAAACAACCTGTACCGTAGGTGTTCTTCGCTTGGCCAGCTTCAACACACATCTGACCGTAAAGCGCGGCTTGTTGGTCACCTGCAATACCCGCGATTGGGATACGAGTACCACCTTTACCACCAATGTTAGTTTGACCGTAGATTTCTGATGAGCGTTTGACTTCTGGCATCATCGACGCTGGAATGCCTAATTCATCCAGCATTTTCTGATCCCAGCATAGGTCGTTAATGTTGAAAAGCATAGTGCGCGAAGCGTTGGTGTAATCGGTTACGTGAACGCGGCCTTGTGTCATTTTCCAAACCAGCCAAGTATCCACTGTACCGAATAACAACTTGCCCGCTTCCGCTTCTTCACGCGCGCCTTCAACGTTATCTAGAATCCACTTCACTTTTGTGCCAGAGAAGTAAGGGTCTAAAACCAGACCTGTATTGTCGCGAACGTAATCTTCTAGTCCGCGCGCCTTTAATTCTTCACAAATATCGGCAGTACGGCGACATTGCCACACGATCGCGTTGTAAACCGGCTTGCCTGTTTCTTTGTTCCATACAATTGTGGTTTCACGTTGGTTGGTAATACCGATACCAACAAGTTGGTCGCTACGGATACCGGTTTTTGCAAGTGCTTCAACCAAAGTAGAGCTTTGAGTTGCCCAGATTTCCATTGGGTCATGTTCAACCCAACCAGCCTCTGGATAAATCTGAGTAAATTCTCGCTGAGCGACGCTTACGATATTCGCGTCATGATCCAGAATGACAGCACGAGAGCTTGTCGTGCCTTGGTCTAGGGCAACAATGTATTTTTGCTCAGTCATGGTAAGAATCCTTTTGTTTCGTTATTTATATTTTAGTAAATGTTCGAATGAGTTGGTTTTAAGCTTGAGCTTGTTCTGCTTCTTCTTCGGTCTCGCACTGGTTAGGGATAGTACAGCCATGACCTTGTTGTGGCAGATATGCAGCAATCGCTTTCGGGTACAACCAACCACCGAAGCAAGCACCTGTGATAGGAGCAAGAATTGGAACAATAAAGTATGGGATTTCACGCGCACCGGTCAGTGCGTAATCCCAGCCGGCAAAGTAAGCAAACAGTTTAGGGCCGAAGTCACGAGCAGGGTTCATCGCAAAGCCAGTCAGTGGGCCTAAAGAACCACCGATAACCGCAATGAGAATACCGATAAGTAATGGGTTCATAGCGCCGCGAGGTGCACCGTTGTTCTCATCACCAAGAGCAAGAATGGCAAACATTAGCACTGCAGTAATCACGAATTCCACAGCAAAAGCGCCAAAGAAAGAGAGAGAAGCGTGTGGGTAAGTCGAGAAAATACCTGCTGTTGCTAATGCGTCTTGGCTGCTACGAACGAAATTGTGTGCGATTTCGTAATCAGTAAATAGGTTGCTGTACAAGCTGTAAACCAAAGCGGCAGAGCAAAATGCACCGAGCATTTGCGCAATGATATAAGGCACCACTTTCGCCTTATCGAATCCATGGAACATCGCCAGCGCGATGGTAACTGCAGGGTTGATGTGTGCACCGGATACGCCCGCAGTACAGTAAATTGCAATGGCGACGCCAAAGCCCCATACAATACTGATTTCCCATTGACCAAATTGAGCTCCGGTCAAAACGAGTGCAGCAACACAGCCTACGCCAAAAAAGATAAGTAATCCGGTACCGATAAACTCGGCCAAACATTCTCCGAGCAGTGAGGGGTGTTTGTTCGTTGTCATGTTAAGAGTCCTTTAATATTTATGCTTATCTAGCACGGTTCTATTGTGCATATATAAACGTTTGCGAAAACAAACGAGCGTTAAAAGTGAGCGTTTGAGCATAAATTTGTTAATCAAACTCTTCGTTTCTGTTAATTGACGCATCTTTTGCTCAAAAAGGAAACTCGATAAAACGATTCAGAAGCTTCTACTTCTATTTTTCGGCCTAAAACTACCGATGTGAAAATCAATGCACAAACTGGTAAGAGGAGTTTTGTGAAGCTGCTTCGCGAATGGTGGGAAATTACTCAGATTACTGGTTGAAAACTACCCCTAAAGAGCTAGCTGACACTAATGATGATAAGGGGGAGGCTGATATTGATGCGCTCGTTGCTCTGAGTTAAACCACCGTTAAGAATGAAGAAGTTTATTTGTGGTTGATACGACGTCTTTTACTAGAGATTTGTTTTGAATGCGCTTTGGGATTGGTTGGCTGATGTCGATGCTAATTGTTAACGAAGTGACATTGTTGCAACACATCATGCTGGTCTTTAATTACTTAAATAGCGTGTTTTATCTCTTCAACCTCTACCTTTTATCCATTTATGTGGTCATTTGAGCGCTTGGTTTACTTAAGATAGCGATGATTTTGTTCGTTTGCGCACTTCATGCTCTATATAGACAGTAACGGAATGTGGGGGAAATGGAAGCACTGTCTAATTAAATACTTCTAGTCTACTGTATTTACTGAAATTTAATTCCTATGCAACATTTATCACAGAAATAAAAATTGTATTTCATAAAATGCATTCACTTTCGAACGAAACTCCTTTTTGCTCGTTCGCGATTTATTACTCCCTACCATCGCTCACATAATTAATGAGGTTCCTATGTTTGGAATATTCAAACCTAAGGCGCATATCGATCGCTTATCGTCCGATAAGATCGACGGCACCTATTCTCGCTTACGTTGGCAACTCTTCATCGGTATCTTCGTCGGTTACGCTGGCTATTATTTAGTGCGTAAAAACTTTAGCTTGGCGATGCCTTACCTTATTGAACAAGGTTTTAGCCGTGGTGACTTAGGTGTTGCTTTAGCTGCAGTTTCCATTGCTTACGGTTTATCAAAATTCTTAATGGGCAGTGTTTCTGACCGCTCTAACCCTCGTTATTTCTTAAGTGGCGGTCTGTTAATTTCTGCGCTTGTGATGTTCTGCTTCGGCTTTATGCCTTGGGCTACGGGCAGCATTACCGCGATGTTTATTCTATTGTTCCTAAACGGTTGGTTCCAAGGTATGGGATGGCCTGCCTGTGGTCGAACCATGGTTCACTGGTGGTCACGTAAAGAACGTGGCGAGATCGTATCGGTTTGGAATGTGGCGCATAACGTAGGTGGTGGTTTAATTGGTCCACTATTTATTCTTGGTCTTTGGGCATTTAACGACGATTGGCGCACCGCTTTCTATGTTCCTGCATTTTTTGCCACGCTCGTAGCTGTCTTTATTTGGTTCACGGTAAGAGATACACCTCAATCTTGTGGTCTTCCGCCAATTGAAGAGTATAAAGACGACTACCCAGACGATTACGACAAGTCTCATGAGAAAGAAATGAGTGCGAAGGAGATTTTCTTCAAGTATGTCTTTTCTAATAAATTGTTGTGGTCAATTGCGATCGCGAACGCGTTTGTTTACCTGATTCGCTACGGTGTGTTGGACTGGGCTCCTGTGTATTTAAAAGAAGCAAAAGACTTCTCAGTAGATAAATCTTCTTGGGCTTACTTCCTATACGAGTGGGCTGGTATTCCTGGTACGTTATTGTGTGGTTGGATTTCTGACAAAGTGTTTAAAGGTCGCCGCGCCCCTGCTGGCATCTTATTTATGGTACTTGTCACGGTTGCGGTGCTTGTTTACTGGTTTAACCCAGCAGGTAATCCAGCAGTCGATATGATGGCGCTGGTGGCTATCGGTTTCTTGATTTACGGCCCAGTGATGTTGATTGGTTTGTATGCACTAGAGCTTGCTCCTAAAAAAGCGGCGGGAACTGCCGCTGGCTTGACCGGGCTATTCGGATACTTAGGTGGCGCTGTTGCTGCGAACGCTATTCTTGGTTACACCGTTGACCACTTCGGTTGGGATGGTGGGTTCATCATTCTTGTCGGGTCTTGTATTACCTCTATTATCTGCTTGATTTACGCTTTCTTGGGTGAACGCGCTCATCACGAACAAAAAGCACGTGAGAAAGAAGCATTGGCGTCATAAAACATTAAAGGGGCGGTGGAATACTGCTCCTTCAATAAGTTAAGGAAAGAACAATGAAAACAACGTCAATTTGCATGACGATTCTCGCTCTCGGCACTTCAGCTGGAGCGGTAGCACAACCGCTTGTTATCGCGCACCGAGGAGCATCGGGTTATCTGCCAGAACATACGTTAGAAGCAAAAGCTCTTGCGTATGCAATGAAGCCGGACTACATCGAGCAAGATGTGGTGATGACCAAAGACGATCAACTCGTCGTATTGCATGATCATTACCTCGATCGCGTGACCGATGTGGCTGAGCGATTCCCAGACCGTGCTCGTAAAGATGGTCGCTACTACGCGATTGATTTCACTTTGGAAGAAATCAAATCATTGCGAGTCACTGAAGGCTTTAACATCGATGATAAAGGTAACAAGGTTGCTGGTTATCCGACACGATTCCCAATGTGGAAATCAGATTTTACCGTTCCTACTTTTGCGGAAGAGATTGAGTTGATCCAAGGTTTAAATAAAACACTGGGTTATGACATCGGTATCTACCCAGAAATTAAAGCGCCTTGGTTCCATCGCCATGAAGGTAAAGACATCTCAAAAGCGGTGCTTAACGTTTTAAAGCAGTACGGTTACGATTCGCAAGATGACAAAGTGTACCTTCAGTGTTTTGATGCGAATGAACTTCAGCGCATCAACAGTGAACTCATGCCCGCAATGGACATGGATTTAAAGCTCGTTCAACTCATGGCTTACACTGATTGGAACGAGACCATGGAGTACAAAGGCGACAAGGCAACACCATACAGTTATGACTGGATGTTTGAAGCCAATGGTATGAAGAAGGTCGCGGAATACGCGGAAGGGATCGGTCCTTGGAAGCCAATGTTGGTGGATGACAAATCAACCAAGGATAACATCATCATCAAACCTTTGATGAAAGCGGCAAAAGACGCGGGCTTACAAGTACACCCTTATACTTTCCGAGCGGACCCTGGGCGTATTCCTGCTTACACCGACAGCTTCGATGGGATGATGGACATCTTCTACAATCAGGTGAAAGTGGATGGTTTGTTTACTGATTTCCCTGATAAAGCGGTGAACTTTCTGAACAAGTAAAGTTCTAAAAAACTGAGTGTTTGAAACGCTCAGTATTACGTCACACGCCATGTCGTAACAATAGGCTCTCATTGAGCAATCATTATCCCTCAACAGTGACTCTCCTGTTGGGGGATTTTTATATGTATGGAACACGATCAACACCTTTTACTTCTTTTTCATTGCTCCCACTGTGTATGCATTCCCATTGTTCTTGATTTGCAGATGCTAAATATTCACACCACCGATATGGTTACTATACAAGGGTATTGTAAATTGGTGCCCTTTGCTAATGCCATTGTGGAGAAGACTGTGTTCCAGTGGCTTAGTTTGCCCTTTCAGCTTGCCGCTTAAGTCTTGCTTCACATGTCGGTTCGTAGCTCCAAATTCTTAGGCGGCCTTTTCTTTTGAACAAAGCGATCCCGACGGCAATTCATTCGCTGATAAGCCGAGCATTAGTGCGCAATACGATCATGAATAATAAAAGACTTAATAGGACATGACATGAGACTAGTACTTGCCATTCTAATTCCTTGGCTGCAATTTTTTACTATTGGCCGTTATTGGGCGGGAGTAATCTGTTTGTTATTGCAGATTACTTTGGTTGGTTGGTTGCCCGCTGCCATTTGGTCTGTATACGCATTAGTTAATTACGAAACGGATAAAAAAATCGAGAAGCTAGCTGCAGAGAGAGATGGTCCAGAGGCGTTCTCAAATTACGCACGAAAAGCGCCAGCGTCTTCGGATCAAGATGGTGGTGGAGACGAGTAGGTGTTTCCGTCGAATAAAGGTAAGCCTTATTTCTGGGGGGGCTTACTATTGAGTTGTTTTGGGTTTGCTTCTAGTGCACAAGCAGAGCTCACGATTCAAGAAGCGGTCGATTTGTGGATCTTGGATGGCGCAGAGTTCCGTCAGATGGTGAAATGCTCTCCGCAAGCGCAGTTGAACAACGGTGTGCAGCAAATCTATTACGACTCGTCATCTTGTGTATTGAGCGAACTGGCAACTTATGCGTTGGCAAAAGAGTGTTTTGGAGATGCGAAGGCTCAGCGCGTCAATATTCTGGATGCCGCGGATAAATCGAAAGTGATGTCTTTTGATATCAACGCTGCCAGCTGTTCATTATTAGAGAAAAAAACTGGTCAAAAGAAATCGAATCCAGCGCCACCACCAAAACCATCTCGACCATCGACATCAAACTCTAAGGCTTATGTTGTTCAGCTCTACTCTGGCGTTAAGCCTCCGAACAAGGTATTTGCACAATGTGCGACTGCACCTTTATATGAGCACCATATTCACGGCTCGTACTATTTGTTTAGTGACGTGTATTTCAAATACTCGGAAGCAAAGCAATTAATGGATCACTTAAAGTACGAATGCCCTGATTTATCGATGTGGATTCGTCCGATAAAGCGCTAGTTAAGACTGATAATTAAAAAATCCCCCAACAGTTTCCTGCTGGGGGATTTTTCGTAGGGCTAATTCACTGCAATACCCAAATGACTTCAAGATGCTCCCAAAGGGCGAGTTGTCTTGGCTTTCATGCTTTGTTAACGAGCTTTGATTTAGACTGACTAGATCTTCAACTCGTTGCCGCGCCTGCAAGCCAAGTCAGCCTCGCTGAATCAAGCATCTCGAGGTTATTTGGGTATTCTTATTAGTTGTTTTTATGCAGTTCGCTGTTCAGTTCAACCGCGCTCTTGTTAGCAAGACACTCGATTTGACCTGTTACAGAGTTACGACGGAACAGTAGGTCAGAAACACCAGCAAGATCGCGTGCTTTCACTACTTCTACTTCTTGGCCAGCAGAATCTAGCATACGTACTTTAGAACCAGCAGTTACGTACAGACCTGATTCGATAGTACAACGGTCACCCATTGGGAAACCAAGACCTGCGTTCGCGCCTAGTAGAGAGTTTTCACCGATAGAAACTACAACTTTACCGCCGCCAGATAGCGTACCCATGATAGATGCGCCGCCGCCGATGTCAGAGCCGTTACCAACCACTACGCCAGCAGAGATACGACCTTCAACCATGCTCACGCCAGTTGTACCCGCGTTGAAGTTGATGAAGCCTTCGTGCATTACCGTTGTGCCTTCGCCAACGTGTGCACCAAGACGTACGCGAGAAGTGTCAGCGATACGAACGCCAGTTGGTACCACGTAGTCCACCATTTTAGGGAACTTGTCTACACAATCTACGCTTAGTGCACGACCCGCTAGGCGAGCTTCAATTTGACGTCCTGCTAGTTCAGGTAGATCGATTGGACCTTCGTTAGTCCATGCGATGTTGTGTAGTAGACCGAAGATACCGTCTAGTACCGTGCCGTGTGGCTGAACTAGGCGGTTAGAGATAAGTTGAAGTTTTAGGAAACCTTCAGCAACGCTTTGTGGCTGCTCGTCAGTTGCAAGGATAACCAGTACAAGTGGTTGTGCTGATTCTGCTGCTTTTGCTGCGAAAGATGCGTTTGCCGCATCGCCGTTTGCTTCAAATGCTGCTGCCAGTTCTGCGCTTTGTGCTGCAGAGATCTCGATAGCTTGGTTGCCTTGCTCATAACCTGCTACTGCTGCTAGTGCGTTAACAAGCGCTTCGCTTGGGTTAAGAACTGGGTTTGGGAAAAACGCTTCGATGATTTTGCCGTCGCGGTTTTTAGTTGCCGTACCAAAGGCTAGAGAGAAGAAAGCCATAGTTGATCTCCATGTGTTGAGTCTTGTGTCTCGTCTGTTCACTGACAAGAAATAATTAAGTTGTCAGTCATCATAAAGAGAGTGTTCGGGAGTTTAAAGAGGGGAAATGGAGAAAGTCTGTAGATGGATACCTTTTGTCTTTTTAGAGATATGTTTGTCTGATGAGAAATGTGTCGCAAAAGCCTTATCAGACCGATTTTGGGCAGAGACACAGTGAAGTTGGAGAAGGGCGCATAGCAAAAAATAAGGGGAGGACCGAAGTCACTCCCCCTACACTGGGTTTGTTGGATTTACTGGCTTTGGATAGTAAAGCGATAAATCGATTTAGAGGCTTAGCTCACCGACCTCTACTGCAAGTGCAACCGTTGCCCCTACCATTGGATTGTTGCCCATACCGATGAAGCCCATCATCGCTACGTGTGCAGGTACTGAAGAGCTGCCCGCGAATTGTGCATCGGCGTGCATGCGACCCATTGTGTCGGTCATGCCGTAAGATGCAGGACCCGCCGCCACGTTATCTGGGTGTAGAGTACGACCAGTACCACCACCTGATGCCACAGAGAAGTAAGGCATGCCTTCACGGTTACGTTCCGCTTTGTAGATACCTGCTACAGGGTGTTGGAAGCGAGTCGGGTTGGTTGAGTTACCTGTGATGCTCACATCCACTTGTTCTTTATGCATGATAGCTACGCCTTCACGTACATCGTCAGCACCGTAACAAAGGATCTCACCACGTGGACCTTGGGAGAAACGGCGACGTTCTACTTCCACTAACTCACCAGTTTGGTAGTTGTATTGAGTGCGTACGTAAGTGAAACCATTGATGCGTGAGATTAGGTAAGCGGCGTCTTTACCCAAACCATTTAGGATAACTTTCAACGGATTTTTACGTGATTTGTTCACGTTCAATGCGATTTTTATTGCGCCTTCTGCGGCTGCGAATGACTCATGGCCCGCAAGGAAAGCGAAACAGCCACTTTCTTCATTCAATAGACGAGCCGCCAATGCACCATGACCGATACCCACTTGGCGTTGCTCTGCGACGCTGCCTGGTTTTGTGCACGCCTGAAGGCCTTCACCGATGATGTTTGCAGCTTCTTCTGCTGTTTTTGCACCGCGGAAAATCGCCAAAGCAGTGCCCAGTGTGTAGGCATCGGCAGCGCTTTCAAACGCGATAGGTTGAGTGTCCATCACCAGCGCTTTAGGGTCGATACCACGATCCATACAGTATTGATAAGCCTCTTCCAGAGAAGAAAGTTGCATTTCGTCTAATGTGCGACGTACAGATTCAGTAATTGGAGTGTTCATAATCTCTTTCCTCTTGGTGGCAATTATTGTTGGCGTGGGTTGATAGTCGTTACGGCTTCGTCAAAACGACCGTAAGTCCCCGTTGCTTTGTCTGCGGCTTCTGCAGCAGATACGCCTTCGTTGATGGCTTTCATCATCTTGCCTAGGTTGAGATATTGGTAACCAATCACTTCTTTGTTTTCGTCTAGCGCGAGTTTTGTTACGTAGCCTTCAGCTAACTCCATGTAACGCACGCCTTTTGCTTTAGTTGAGTAACTAGTACCCACTTGGCTACGTTGAGTTTGACCAAGGTCCTCCAGTGCCGCACCAATTTCCAAGCCGCCTTCAGAGAAAGCAGATTGAGTACGACCGTAAACAAATTGAAGGAAGATTTCGCGCATCGCGACGTTGATAGCATCACATACCAAGTCGGTATTCAGTGCTTCCAGAATAGTTTTGCCTGTTAGTATTTCTGCGGCCATCGCGGCTGATTGAGTCATGCCTGAACAGCCGATCGTTTCGATCAAAGCTTCTTCGATGATGCCATTTTTGACGTTAAGAGTTAGTTTTGCTGCGCCTTGTTGAGGAGCACAAGCACCAACGCCGTGGCTAAGACCAGAAATCGCGATAACGTCTTTTGGATTGATCATTGCGCCTTCAACAGGGATCGGTGCAGATGCATGAAGATCGCCGCGTTGAATCGGGCACATTGATTGGATTTCGTGTGAGTATTGCATAATGTTTTCCCAGTGTACGATATCCGGCATATTGGTCAGACTCAACGGCGTTGACTGCTCTTATTCGCTCCATCAGATAGAAAAACTATGTTCAGGAGGCTCACGTGTTTGTCGCCTTGTTGAGTTAACAACTATTTTGGATATCTTTTTAATTTTTGAGAAAACAGGAGCGGGGTTGGAGAAGAGTTGAATTGCTCACTACAGAACTCTTGCTTTCACAACATCGGCGAAAGCATTTCCAACAGGGCTGACCTGTTTTCGTTTCTGTAGGAGTCATTAGCTTTAAAGCGGTTCGAATCTTTCGATTCCGGTGGCACCCCATCACCGCGCCCATTTAGATTAGATCTAAGTCACACTAATCTGCAACATGAAATTTAGAGCAATTTGGGATATTAAATCGGTTCTTTATATTCTCAGAGATATATGGTGATAAATGCAACGCATAAAAAAACGCCGCATAATGCGACGTTTTCTCTAAACAAATGAGAGGCTTATGCAGCGTCTTCTTGCTCGCTATCTTCTTCAACAGCTTCAAGCTTCTTTGCTTTTTTTGGTGCAGGTTTACGTTTTGCACCCAGAGCGTAAAGCACTTCTTCTTTGTTTTGCGCAAGGTACATTGCAAGATCTTCTTGCTTACCTTCGTCTTCTAGAAGTTCACTCTTGCCTAGCAGTGAGAATAACTCGTCCGCCATATCCAGCATTTTGTCGTATGCGTCAGCTTCCGCTTTAGAGGTAAAAGTCATTTTCTCTTCTCCATTGCGTTCTACCACGTACTTGACGATTACAGCCATGGTTGGTCCTCTAAGTTAATTTGTTAAATTTTATACTGGCTTTTTATACAGTTTTTGACCAATTAAGTCTAGCGACAAGCCTCAGAATGAGAGCCGTGTACAACTAAGTGACCAGCATTTGAACTATCTGCCTTGAACTATCTCCCGTGAACGACCCATCTCGAACTAGCCATCTTTAAGATGTGGGTTCTCTGGTCGCTCCCAATCTTGGCAGAATTCAATGAATGTACGCAGTAGCGGGTTTTGATACTTCTCTTTGTGGATCAAAAGCCAGAAGCGACGCTTCATATCCAGTGGCATGTTGAGCATTTTCACACGACCATCGCGAATTGCAGGCTCTGCAGATAGGCGTGATAAACAACCTAGGCCAAGTCCGGCAGATACTGAATTGATCAGCGCTTCGGTGGTGTTGAGCTGAAAAGCCTCATGCCAATGTTCTAGACGCGGAGCGATGGCGCGCATAAAGAACTCTCGAGAGCCAGAACCCGCCTCACGCAGAATCCATTCCGTGTCTTCGAGCTCGTTTAGGCTGATAGGTCCTTCATCGAAGTTAGGGTAATCCGGCGGACAAATTACACACATTTCGTCTTCACTGAATTGCGTTGATTCCAACTCTGGGTGTATGGTCTTGCCCTCGATGAGCGCGATGTCGAGTTCGTACGCGATCAACATGTCACAAATCTGGGCGGAGTTAGAGATGAACAAACTCTGCGACTGGTGATTTGTTTCATCACGAAAATCACTTAACAGATAGGGCGCGACTTGGTTGCCGATGGTGTCACTGGCACCGATGCGAAGCAGCCCTGATAAGGTTTGGTCGCCATCGAACACACTCTCAATATCCCGAGCTCGGTTGAGGAGTTCATCCGCGAGGGGCAAAAGTTTTTGACCTTCTTGGTTGAGAATTAAGCGGTTGTTCACCCGGTCAAATAGGTGATGACCAATTTGTTTCTCCAACTCAGACAGCGCCATACTCACGGCCGCCTTAGAAAGAAACAGGCTTTCTGAAGCCGCAGTTAGCGTTTTGTGCTGAGTGATCGTAGTAAAAACTTTCAGTTGTTTAAGAGAGATATGACTAGGCATGATATTCCGTTAAGTTTATCTGAACGTTAGTTTTAAATAATTAGATATATTGGAACGAAGTGCAAGAGTAATATACACCCCATAGAAAGTTAGCCTAGATTTTGAGGTCGTAATGATTCAAAGAACAAAAGCAAAAGTAATGGGAGCACCAACCCCAATGGCGGGTCTGGCTCTTGGTATTGCGAGCTTAGGTTGGAGTTGGGAAAACTTCGCCGAATTACATGGCTATGGACAGTGGATTAGCGCAGGTATTGCAAGCGTACTGCTAGCAATCTTGGCGACTAAATTTCTTTTTCACAATCATTTGTTGAGACAAGATCTTGCGCACCCTGTGGTGGGTAGTGTCGTTCCAACTTTCGCGATGGGAACCATGGTGGTTTCAAATTCTCTAGGGCACTTTTTCCCTGTTGCAGGTGACGTGCTTTGGTTAGTGGCGGTAGCTCTACATATCGTGTTCCTAGTGAGTTTCTTGTACCACCGCGCGAAAGACTTCGAACTACACCACATGGTGCCAAGCTGGTTTGTACCGCCAGTGGGTATTATCGTTGCAGACGTGTCTTTCTCAGGTAACCCAGTGCTTGCACCTATTGCACACGGTGCATTGATCTTCGGTATGGTGGCTTACGCTGTGATGTTGCCAATGATGATCTACCGTTTCATGTTTACTCATGAAATCCCAGATGCAGCAAAACCAACCATGGCAATCATGGCGGCACCAGCAAGCCTATCGTTGGCAGGTTACCTAACCGTAACGGCAACACCTTCACCAGTGATTATTGCTCTGTTGTTTGGTATCGCGGTATTGATGACAGCCATCATCTACTTAGCCTTCTTTAAATTGCTAAGACTGCCATTTAGTCCTGGCTACGCAGCGTTTACCTTCCCAATGGTGATTGGTGCAACGGCTCTGTTCAAAACAGCAAATTGGATGGAAGCAAATGGTCTAGCAGCGCACTATGTACAACAAGTTCGCGGTCTAGCAGGTATCGAATTGATTGTGGCAACGATTGTAGTGACTTACGTAGGTTTGCAATACATCAATAACTTACTGATTCAACCACGCTTGATGACGACACATCACGCATAAGTCTTACTCGTAAAGCAAAGTCTCTTGGTCTCTCTCGCCAAGAGGCTTTTTTTTGTATCGGTAGGGTGGGCTCTAAAGCCAATCTGCAGATAAAAAAATGCCACCCAAAAGGGTGGCGGAAAATTAGATACAATTTTAATACATCAAACTTTAGTAACCGCAGCCATTGTAGCGAGAGTTCTCATGCAGAAAATGGCAATTCGAAATTTACCTCTCTTCACTATGCCTACCTGTCTGATGGGCGTGCGTTCTTTTTATCCTTTCTTATAGAAACGTGACATTTCATCGAGAGAATCCTGAATCACGTTCACTGGCACTTGATGTTCCGTATCCACTTTAAGTTGATTATTGAGTTGTTGAGAGTGCCCCCCTGGGTTTACCACTAACATGGTTTCTTTCCCTACCAGCGCATAGTTGTAATAACTGCCCGCAATGAACCAATCTCGCGGAACACAATTATCAAATAGGTCTCGTCCTACGCTATATGATTGTGTGTCGCCTTGAACGTCGAATAGTTCGTTCATTAGAGTTGGCACAATGTCATAGTGTGTGGTGCGGTAGTTGATCTGCTCTGGCTGATGATCTGGAAGATAAACGTATAACGGCACATGCACTTGAGTATCACTGTAGTTACCCGTATGGCCCCAGTAATTCATCTTGTGGTCGTTAAATTCCTCTCCGTGGTCGGAAGTAATCACCACAATGGTGTTCTCTAGGTCGACATTCTTCAGCACTTTTGCGATCAAACTGTCGATGAAATACAACGAGTTCTTATAGCGGTTATGATAAAGCGAGGCGTCAAATTCGTTGTTCAGAAGAATATGATCGACACGTTCCCAATAAGGCTTGAATTTAGCGAACTCAGGCTCTGGAAAACTGGTGCCATGAGCCGAATCGTAAAACAAGAAGCTGAAATACGGTTTGTCGCTATCTTGCTTTTGAAACTGAATAAACTCATCGGTGATCTGCTGGTCACGTTTGATTTGTGTTTCGCCAGTTTGTTTAAGGGTGAGATCTTTCACCTTTTTAAAGACGGTGCGCGACAAAGGTGGGTTGGTTAATGGTGCTGAACCAAAAATACCCATTCGATAGCCTTGGTTTTGCAGGGTATCCATGAAAACGGGGGATTTCTGACTCGCATAAAAGCTGTCCCAGTAAGTTGCTGGCAAGCTATAGAACAGACTAAAAATGCCCGCTTGAGTAGAGTTACCACCGCTCATGTGTTGAGAGAAATTGACCGTTTTTTCGGAGAACTTGCTGACATTTGGCATGATCTCTGGTGTTGCATCACTGTAGCGCCAAGCATCAACCAGAATGAACAACACATTCGGCTGTTTAGATTTAGGTTTAACATTTACAGGGGCGAGTGGGTAGTTCAGTGAACTGCTTTCAATGTTTTTCAGCTCCACTCGGTTTTGTGAGGCAATGGTTTCATCCACCAAGTGATGACGATAGATAAACTTACGCGCCGTTAATGGGTAGTAAAGAGGCCAGTTATTCGAGAACTGGCTAACTTCGTCGTCATAGAGTGCGTTCTTATACGCGTGGATAACCTGAGTGCTCAGCAACAAGCTAAACCAAACCGCAACAATCACAAACTTTGTTCGGCTCTGAGCCAGTTTATTGGCTAACCAAACGGTGCATGCCAAGCCAATGGCGAGCAGTGCAATGTCGCTAATAAAGATCAGCCAACTCATCCAAGAGATTTCAAATACGTCACGACCGCCTTCGAAGAACATGCGGATCAACAGGCCATTGATGTGCAGTTTGTATTGCTGGAAAACGAGGATATCGACTTTCAACATGATCAAGAGCGTGATGGCAATGGTGATCACAACGACTTTGAACATGCGAGTCGGCAAAAAGGACAACAATAAACAACCCAGCATCAGCGGAAGAGCAATTAAACCCAACCAGCCAAATTGTGTAGCAAGCAAATAATATTCTTGCAGAAAGGTGAGCGGTTCTGCTTGGTTGTTTGACAGCAAAAATGGGTAACAAGCGATCGACAGATAAAGCGCAAAGCAAGCAAAAAATGCAATCAGCCAAGCGCCATTTGAAGAAAATTTGCGCAACATAGTTTTGGTATTCCAGTGCTTTTTCATCCCTATCAAATCAAGAACAAAGTGCGGCTCAGCGTGAAATCAAGATGACTTGAACCACGTGATTCTTCGCCTTTCACTCAATATTCAATTTGATGGGTATTGTTATAAAAATTTGCGTGAATTATAAAACAGTGTTTTTTATCATGAAATAGTTGTGACTGATGTCACGCTTTGTATTTGCGTGTAAGACATTACTTACAAATGTCAGTTGCTGGTTATTTGCGCAGAGTTTGAGTGTTCTCTAACCTTTTGTTATTTAAGCTATCGAGATCGCTCTAGGAATAAATGCGGCTGTGCTAAGCTTGCTAGCAGTTTCCATTGGCATTCGGTGCACTTACTTTGTTTACTGTCTATCACTCCAATCTGGTCGATGTTCTCAAATCACTTCTTGTTGAACTGATTCGCATCAATCCATTAGAAAATCCATTCGAAAAAGAGCAAATTCTGGTGCAAAGCCCGGGTATGTCTCAGTGGTTAAAAATGGAATTGGCGAAAGAGTTTGGTGTTGCGGCAAACCTAGAATTTCCGCTGCCAGCGACTTTCATTTGGGACATGTTCACCCAAGTATTGGCTGATGTGCCGAAACGCAGTGCCTTCAACAAAGAAGCCATGACATGGAAGTTGATGCACTTGCTTCCGGGTTTACTAAACGAAGCGTCATTCGAACCTTTGGCTCGTTATCTTCAAGACGACACTGACAACTCCAAGCTGTATCAATTGGCAGAGAAAATTGCCGATATTTTCGATGGCTATTTGGTGTATCGCCCAGAATGGATTGCAAGCTGGGAAGCAGGGCAAACGGTACCTGAACTTGAAGATGAGCACCCATGGCAGCCGATTTTGTGGCAGGCATTGTACGATCACACGGTTACCCTTGGGCAATCGCCTTATCATCGTGCCAATTTGTACGAACACTTCATTGATACGCTCGAAAACTTCAACGGTAACTTTGACCATCTGCCGAAGCGTCTGTTTGTGTTTGGTATCTCTTCACTGCCGCCACGTTACATGGATGCGCTCAAAGCCATTGGTGAACACATTGATGTGCATCTGATGTTTACCAACCCTTGTCGTTATTACTGGGGTGAGGTACGCGACCGTAAATTCCTAGCTCGCCTAGCAGCAAAACACCGTCAGCACGTGGTCTGGCAAGAAGACCATTCTGAAGTACAAGGTGAGAGTGAGCAGTTAAAAGGGTCACTAGAAGAAAACGTAGTGGATGAGCTGCATACCGATGTGGTGGGTAACAGCTTGTTGGCGTCGATGGGTAAACTTGGGCGCGATAACATGTATCTGTTGTCGCAGCTCGAATCCCATGAGATTGAAGCTTTTGTTGATGTCGAGCGCGACAGTCTGCTCCATCAACTTCAAGCCGACATTCTTAATTTAGAAGAGCACCAAGACGACGAGCAAATCGACAGCAGTCAGCACAAACAAGTGGTGAGTTTGGGTGATAAATCTCTGAGCTTGCACTCTTGCCACAGTCCAATGCGAGAAGTGGAAGTGTTACACGACCAGCTTCTGGCGATGTTCGATGCCGATCCGACACTGAAACCGCGCGATATTATTGTCATGGTGGCAGACATCAATGCCTACAGCCCTGCGATTCAGGCGGTATTCGGCAATGCGCCGGGTGAGCGATTTATTCCTTACTCGATTTCAGACCGAACGGCCGATCAAGAAAGCCCAATTTTGGCGGCTTTCATGCAACTTGTTAATTTACCGAATACACGTTGCTTGGCTTCTGAATTACTTGAGCTGTTAGAAACGCCGGCGATTTTGAAACGATTTGACCTTAGCGAAGATGACTTCCTTCAAGCCAAACAATGGGTGGAAGAATCTGGTATTCGCTGGGGGCTAGATAGCCATACTGGCAGCGAATTTGAATTGCCAGAAACACGCCAAAACACATGGCAATTTGGTATCCAGCGTATGTTGTTAGGTTACGCGATGCCAGAATCTGCCGGTTTGTTTGAAGCGCAAGAAGGTAGCCTCTCACCATACAATGAAGTGCAAGGTATGGGCGCAGAACTTGCTGGTAAGTTAGCTCATTTTATTCAACAAATTAGCCAATATCGCCGCAAACTTTCCCATGTTCAGTCGATTGATGCATGGCGTGAAACCTTGGTGGCGATGTTGGATGACTTCTTCTCCGTTGAGTTAGAAGGGGAAATGGCACTTAAGTCGATTCGAGATACCTTAAGCCAACTGAAAGAACAGCTTACCGATGCGGCATTTGATGATGCCTTGTCGCCTTCTATTGTTAGCCAGTATCTACAAAACAAGCTGTCAGGAACACGGGTCAGCCAGCGCTTTCTAGCCGGACAAGTGAACTTCTGTACTCTGATGCCGATGCGCTCGATCCCATTTAGAACCGTGTGTCTGCTGGGTATGAACGATGGTGTTTACCCGCGATCAATGCCACCAGAAGGTTTTGACTTAATGACAGGGCGCACTAAACCGGGTGACCGTTCCCGCCGAGACGATGACCGTTACTTATTCTTAGAAGCCATGCTGTCAGCGCAGCAGAGTTTGTACATCAGTTACGTTGGGCGTTCTATCCAAGATAACACCGAGCGCGTGCCGTCGGTTCTGGTGTCAGAGTTGATGGAATATTGCCATCAGAACTACTGCCTAGATGGCGATCAAGACCAGCCAGTCGATGATTCCGGAGATAAACTACTCAACGAGTTAGTGAACGTGCATGCCATGGTGCCATTCAGCCCAAGCGCATTCCAAGGTTCTCATTCAAGCTATGCCAAAGAGTGGATTCCAGCCGCGTTGACCCAAAGCAATCAATCGCAAGGTCATGCGCGTGGCGAGTTTAACCGCGCATTGGATGATTACTTGCTTGGTGCCACCTTCCCAATCGAATTGGACTTGGTGGAATTACAACGCTTCTGGCGTTTGCCTGTTCAGTATTTCTTTAACCGCCGTTTGAAAGTGATGTTCGAGCCGCCATTACCCGTGATGGAAGATGATGAGCCATTCGTGTTAGGCGGCTTAGAAAGCTATCAAATGCGCGATGAGCTACTGGAAACCTTGCTTGAAACCGCCATTACTCAACCGTCCGCAAAAGCAGACGTACTCAAGCACTTTATGAGTGAACAACGCGCGCAGGGCAAATTACCGGTTGGCGCATTTGGTGATATCGAGTTTGAAACCAACCGCGTGCAAGCGGAAGAGCTGGTGGATAAGTTGGCGTTTTTATCCGGTGCTCCGCAAGACGATTTAGAAATCGACCTTACCTTCGATGTGCTTGGTGAAGGAAAGAATATCCGTCTAACCGGTTGGCTAACTCAATGCTATCAGTCTGGTTTGATTCGCTACCGCAGCGGTAAAATTCGTGCGCAAGATTACCTTGCTGCATGGATTGATCATCTTGCTATGTCTGCCTCTGGTCACGCTAGAAAGACCCACGTTATCGGTTATGACCGCAAGGAAGGCGCGGTGCATTTAGTTTACCCAGCAATGGCAGACGCTGCGCAAGCGAAACAACTGCTTGCTGAATTAGTGCGTTTGTTTTTTGAAGGCATGACCAAGCCATTACCATATTTCCCGAAAACAGCACTGGCGTGTGTCGAAGCGGGCTTTAGTCGTGGCCACTGGGCTGATGACGAAGAGAAATCGCTGAAGAAAATGGCGGACGCATTCAATGATGGTTACATGAGCCCAGGCGAAGGAAACAATGCGTATATTTCGCGTATTTGGTCTGCTTGGAATGATGAGCTTGCAGCAGAAGTTCGCACGCTGACTGCATTGGTTCTTCAAGGCGCAAGATTGACGGCGATGGATGCTGAAAGTATACCCAAGTAACCTCAAGATGCTTGGTTCAGCGAGATTGACTTGGCTTGTAGGCGAGGCGATGATTTGAAGATCTAGTGGCTCTAAATTAAAAATCGTCAACGAAGTATACGAGCCAAGACAACTCGCCCTTCGGGAGCGTGTCACTGAAGCAATTTCATCGTCAAACAACTTGGAAAGAGTAATCTATTACACAGCGTTGTTTTCCTTGAACTTGAATCAGTGACAACGCTCTGAATCCTGTATCTTGAAGTCACTTGGGTATAAGAATAAGTTGGATTATTTAGATAAAGAAGAGAGTAGGGTGGCCGCCAGAAAATCATTATTTTTTGTAGGGCGTTCGCTGTACGGCCACAAGGTCAGAGGGACCATGATTCGTTTGAGTGTAGCCGCCTGAATGGCTTGGCTTATCTCGTGAGGCGCATACTAACGGTACTCCGTAATGATAACCGTGAGTGAGATCCCACAAAGGTTTAAATATTCCAACCTATTAGAC
Source organism: Vibrio sp. Sgm 5 (assembly GCF_026241575.1). Taxonomy (NCBI): domain Bacteria; kingdom Pseudomonadati; phylum Pseudomonadota; class Gammaproteobacteria; order Vibrionales; family Vibrionaceae; genus Vibrio; species Vibrio sp. Sgm 5. Next base: position 49,199 of record NZ_JAPHPY010000023.1, on the reverse strand, counting down.
TCATTAATAAAATTTTTAACGATAGATCACATTATAGGGTTTGTTGATCTTTAGATGCGAAACGCCTTTGAAGATCCACATGTCCTTGTTGAATACTTGGAGAGATTCAGCGTTATGGCGCAAATGTCAGTTCCAACTCCACTGCAAACCATGACTTTTCCGCTGCATGGTGCAAGGCTAATTGAAGCATCGGCGGGTACGGGTAAAACCTTTACCATCGCAGGTTTGTATCTGCGACTCTTACTAGGGCATGGCACTGCCGATACGAAACATCGCGTGCCGTTGACTGTGGATCAAATTCTGGTAGTGACTTTTACCGAAGCCGCAACTGCAGAGTTACGTGATCGTATTCGTGCGCGTATTCACGACGCGAGGATCGCATTCGCTCGCGGACAAAGCTCAGATCCTGTGATTCAACCTTTGCTGGAAGAAGTCGAGGATCATAAGCAAGCCGCTGAGATCCTATTGCAAGCAGAGCGCCAAATGGATGAAGCCGCGGTGTACACCATTCACGGTTTCTGCCAACGCATGCTGACGCAAAACGCATTCGAATCCGGTAGTCGTTTCAACAATGAGTTTGTGACAGACGAAAGTCACCTAAAAGCGCAAGTGGTTGCCGATTACTGGCGTCGCAATTTCTACCCTCTACCATTCGCTTTGGCAGGAGAAGTGCGTCAACTATGGGGCTCGCCATCGGATCTGTTGTATGACATTAGTAACTACCTCACGGGCGCACCGCTAAGCCTCTCTGTCCCTGCAATGCAGGGTAGCCTTGCCGATTTGCATGAGCAAAACTTAAAGCAAATTGATGCTTTGAAAGCCCAATGGTGTGATAGCCAAGAGGATTTCCTCGCACTGATTTCTGATTCCGACGTCAACAAACGCAGCTACACCAAAAAGTCCTTACCGACATGGTTAGAAGCGGTCAACGTATGGGCTTCGACAGAAACCACTGGTTATGACTATCCAGATAAACTGGAGAAGTTCGCCCAGAATGTACTGCTTGAGAAAACCCCGAAAGGCACTGCGCCACAGCACCCTGTGTTTGACGCGATTGAAGCTTTTCTTGCCAACCCAATCAGTTTGAAAGCTCCATTGTTAGCTCATGCGATTGAGCATTGTCGTGTGATGCTGGCAAAAGCAAAAAATCAGAAGCAATGGTTGTCATTTGATGACTTGCTGACTCAGCTTTCTGCCTCGATTGATACCGATGAAACCGCACTACTGACAGAGCGCATTCGCACGCTTTATCCGGTTGCGATGATCGATGAATTCCAAGATACCGACCCACTGCAATACAGTATTTTCAGCCGCATTTATTTGGATAATCCTGAGTGCGGTCTGTTTATGATCGGTGACCCGAAACAGGCGATTTACGGTTTCCGTGGGGCGGATATCTTTACCTACATCAAGGCGCGTAACCAAGTTAGTGCTCACTACACGCTTGGCACCAACTGGCGCTCAAGTGCCGATATGGTACTGGCAGTGAACCAGATTTTTGCTCTGCCAGATAGCCCGTTTATTTACGACTCCGACATTCCATTCCATTTTGTGGATTACAGCCCAAGTGCCGACAAACGCGTTTGGACCATGGGTGGTCAAAAACAGCCTGCACTGACTTATTGGCTGCAAGAAGCGGAAGATAAACCTCTGCCAAAAGGTGAATACCTCACCGCCATGGCAGAGGCGACAGCGAGCCAAATTCAAACCATTTTGACCTCAGCGCAACAAGGTCAAGCGTGTCTGGTCAATGGCGAAAAGCAGAAACCAGTCAAAGCGGGCGACATTGCGGTGCTGGTACGAACGGGGAGCGAAGGTCGCATGGTCAAACAGGCGTTAGCAGACCAAGGCATTGCCAGCGTGTATCTTTCTAACCGCGATAGCGTGTTTACCAGTTCCGTCGCACAAGACTTACAGCGTTTGCTGCAAGCGGTATTAACGCCAGAAAATGACAGAGCATTGCGTGCCAGCCTAGCATCAGAATTATTTGCTCTAGATGCAGCCAGCTTAGACGCCCTCAACAACGATGAAACCGTGTGGGAAAACGCGGTTAACGAGTTCAAAGAATACCGTAAGCTTTGGGTGCAACGTGGTGTGCTTCCTATGCTGCGAGCAGTGATCAGTAAGCGTCATATTGCTGAGCGTTTGCTAGAAGAAGGGGCGAGCTCGCAAAGTGAGAACGGTGAGCGAGTACTTACCGATCTGATGCACATTGGTGAACTATTGCAGCAAGCGAGCAACGAATTAGACAGCGACCACGGTTTGCTGCGTTGGTTAGCGCAATCCATCAGCGATGCAGAACATGGGCTAGGTGGCAGTGATGACCAAATTCAGCGTCTGGAATCAGAGCGTAACTTGGTGCAAATCGTCACCATTCACAAATCTAAAGGTCTGGAATATGACTTGGTCTTCTTGCCATTTGTGTTTGGTTACCGAGAAGCAAGTGAAGCCAAATACTACGACGCAGAGAACGATCGCACCGTACTCGATATCACTGGCAATGATGCGTCGTTAAAACAAGCAGATAAAGAGCGCCTTGCTGAAGACTTGCGTCTTATATACGTAGCGCTAACGCGTGCCGTGTATGCCTGCTTTATTGGTGCTTCACCACTGCGCAATGGTCGCTCAACCAAAGAGCCAACCGGTGTGCATCACAGTGCGATTGGTTATTTGGTGCAAAATGGTCAAGAAGGCGGCATTAACGATTTGTTTGTTGGGTTGAAAAAGCAGCAAGAGAATCTCGATAGCGTGGTGATTTGTGATCCTCCAAAGCAGCACGACCAGATGTATGTTGCGAAGCAAACCGAGTTAGAAGCGTTGACTGCCAAAGAGCTGCAAAACTCGATTGATAGAAACTGGCGCATCACCAGTTACTCGGGCTTGGTTAAGCAAGGTTCTCATCATGCTGAACATGACGCGACGATTGAAATCACCGGCTTTGATATCGATTCTTCAGAAGAGCAAGATGAGGCGGAATTGGTTGAGCCAGAACGCTCTATCTTCAACTTCCCGCGTGGCGCACGTCCGGGTACTTTTCTGCATAGCTTATTTGAGGAAATTGAGTTCACTCAGCCAGCGACGACAGAAGAGAACACCCAAATCATCCTTGGCTTAATGGAAAGTGAGCAGCTTGATGAAGAGTGGCTGCCAATCCTGCAACAGTTGATTGATACCGTGCTGGCAACGCCTTTGGATAGCAAAGCACTGCTGCTCAATCAAAAAGGTCCGGCGCAACGTTTGGTTGAGATGGAATTCTTACTGCCGATTGAAGTGCTATCTGCACCAGCATTGAACCGTGTGATTCAACGTCATGATCCGCTGTCTGCTAAAGCTGGCGATCTGGGTTTCCACACCGTGCAAGGCATGTTGAAAGGCTTTATTGACTTGGTGTTTGAGCATCAAGGTAAATACTACGTCCTCGACTGGAAATCGAACCACTTAGGCGATGATGTGTTCCATTATCATGGCGATGCGTTGAAGTCGGCGATGGCGGATCATCGCTATGATCTGCAATACCAAATCTACGCCTTGGCGCTGCATCGTTTCTTACGCAGCAGATTGCCAAATTATGATTATGAACAGCACTTTGGCGGTGTTTATTACCTGTTCTTGCGTGGTATGGATGGGCAAAGTGATCATGGTATTTTTTCTGCCAAGCCAACCTTTGAATTTTTACAAGAGATGGATCATTTGATTGATGGTCAAGCACCTGACACGCGATCCAGCGAATCGGGTCAGATGGAGTTAATTTGATGAAAACCAATGATCTTCTTTCTGAGCAAAGCAGCCCTGTGGCAACACGAGATCTAGCGGCAACGCCAGATCTATTGGCAACTTTAGAATCGTTGGCAAAAAAAGGAGCGATTCGCCAATTGGATTTCCAGTTCGCACGCTTTATCTATTCACAAGTTGAGCAACAAGCGAACAGCCAAGAACTGGCATTTATTGCTGGTGTGGTCAGCAGTGAATTAGGCAAAGGACACATCTGTTTGCCTCTGTTTGATAGCCAAGGGCAACCAGCGGACCTTGCCAGTAAGCTCGGTCTGTTTGGTGAATCTGCGCTGACGCTTAATACTCAGCTGCAAGGCGTTAATTGGGTTGAGCTTCTGCAAGCGTCGCCTTTGGTTGGTGCTCAAGGTGAAGCCTTGCCAATGATGTTTGATGGCGAGCGTCTCTACTTGCATCGTTACTGGCACTATGAAGTGACGTTGGCGGACAAGCTCAATCAACTCAGTGCGGCTGTAAACCTACAACCTCAAGAGTTCACACGTTTGTCTGAGTTGCTGCATCATTTGTTTGCTCGTCAGTACCACTTTCTGTTCAATGCATTAGCCAAAGCGGTAGAGGCAGGAACCAGCAACCAGGTGCTACGCCAGCAATTAGTCTGTGACCATTTGGATGTGGTCACTGTAGACAGTCTCGATTGGGCTGCCATTGATGCGGCGGTCTGCCAAGCAAAACAGGTTCATGAATTGCAAGTGCTGGACAAGCTTGTACCGTTGTCAGCTTGTGTTAACTGGCAGAAGGTCGCAGCAGCGGTGGCACTGACGCGTCGTTTTGCGGTGATTTCAGGTGGTCCGGGTACGGGTAAAACCACTACGGTAACCAAACTGCTTGCCGCATTGATTGAGCAAGCAGGACAAGAGAAAAACCTCACCATCAAGCTGGTGGCGCCAACAGGTAAAGCGGCAGCGCGTTTGACGGAGTCTATTGGTAAAGCGATTCAAGAGTTGCCAGTGGAGCCTGATCTTAAAGCGAAAATTCCAACCGAGTCGAGCACTTTGCATCGCCTGTTGGGCGCGATCCCAAACAGTGCAGAGTTTCGTCACAACAAACAAAATCCGCTGCACCTTGATATTTTAGTGGTGGATGAAGCCTCCATGGTCGATCTGCCGATGATGTACAAAGTCGTCGATGCGCTACCAAAACATGCACGTTTGATTCTTCTGGGAGATAAAGACCAATTGGCATCGGTAGAAGCCGGTGCGGTGCTCGGTGATATCTGTTCGTTCCACGCATTTGGCTTTGGCAAAGAGCAAGCGTCTGCGGTCGCGAAGTTAACAGGCTTTGACACCTTGGCGTACAGCACCAACAGTAATGCTTCGATTGCCGATAGCTTATGTATGCTGCAAAAGAGTTACCGATTCGATGCTCGCTCCGGTATCGGTCAGCTAGCGAAAGCGGTCAACGCTGGCTCAGCCGCAAAAGTAGACGACGTTTGGAATCGTGATTTTGCTGATATCGAGCATTTCGCACTGAGCAGCCAAAACTACAATCAGATGATGCAGACTTTGGTTGCCGAATATGGTCGTTATTTAAAACGCATCGGACAGCAAGAGATTGACCAAAAGACAGGGGAACCAGAAACACTGACCCACAAAGCTAAAGCCGTGTTGGATACCTTTAATCAATGCCGATTATTGTGTGCTATCCGTGAAGGTGATTTTGGTGTGACAGGTTTAAACCAACGCATTGAAAAAGCACTCGCTGCACGTAAGTTGATTCAAACCCAAGACGAGCTTTGGTATCACGGCAGGCCAGTGATGGTCACGCGTAACGATCATGGTTTAGGATTGTATAACGGTGATATCGGCATTTGTATGCGAGACGACAGCGAAGGTGAACTGCGTCTTAAAGTGTTCTTTGAATTGCCGGATGGCAGCGTGAAGTCGGTGCTGCCAAGCCGAGTGCCTGAGCATGAAACTGCATATGCGATGACCATTCATAAATCACAGGGCAGTGAGTTTGAATACACGCTAATGATTTTGCCGCCAGATTTCAGCCCAATCCTCACTCGCGAGCTGATCTACACAGGTATTACTCGTGCAAAGAAACGCCTTGCGATGTTCGCAGAGATGAATGTCCTCAAGCGCGGTATTAAGGTGAAAACCACTCGAGCAAGTGGGTTGGTTGAGCGACTTAGGAACTGAGTTTATTCATTCAAAAACGAGAAGTTTTCATGAACTGAATATGTTTTTATGTGGCGGGTCGTAATCCCGCCATTTTTATGTCTGCAATTCTTTTTCAAAATTGAAGTGTTGGAATTCTTGGCGATATCATTTTATGCACTTTGGTGCATTTTGAGACTTTCAATGAACACAACTCACTTCAATAGCGTTAATCGATATACTTCGATCTATAGCGTAAAACCAGGCGATACCTTATCAAAAATAATACTCAAGTTTTATCAAGTCAGATATGGAAGTAATAAATATAAAGCTGCACTTCAGCAAATTATCTCAGATAACCCTCAAGTCAATGAACCCGATAAGATAAAGATTGGACAATCGCTCATTCTAAGAAAGTTAGATACTCAAACTAGTGTTGAAAGTCGACCAATTAGTGCAAATGCCCAAACTATCTCTGAAGCAGACCAAAAACAGTTTGATTCTACAGTTAAAGCATTATCTATACCTGAGCGAGAAGCTTTTTGGGCGCTGTCTTGGTTAGATGATAACTGGGGACCTGCAAGTGCTGGAATAGGTGCTAGTTTTGCTTCAATGGGATTTTTGTTAGGGAGTGAATCCAAAGGGAACATATCAGAACTCAAAAAGCTCGATGGACTTTATCAAGACTATAAAGCCGGTAGATTAACAAAAGGTCAGTATGACTATCGCAGAAGAAAGCTGTTGGAGACGGTCGCAAAAAATCTAGGTCCCACAGAAAAGCTCTTCTTTAACGGTCAGAAAGCGCGTGAATCAATGAGGATTTCAAGGAGGGGTGGAGTTCCAGCAACATCTGCTATAAAGAAAAATACAGACAAACTTGCTAGGTTGTCAAAAGTGGCAGCAAAAGGAGGGACGGTTCTAACCGCTGTGAATCTTGGGTTGGCTTGTGACCAAATTGCACGTGCTAAAACTGATGTAGAGAGGAGTTCGATTATCGTAGAAACCGCGGCGAGTACAGCCGTTGGCACTCTCGCAGGCGCAGCGATAGCTCTAGTTGTTCTTGCAACGCCTGTTGGCTGGGTCAGTGCACTAGTGCTGGGTACAGTGTCTTCTTTTGGGAGTTACACTATAGGTAAAATGGCCGCAAGAACTTATAAGGAACATTATTCGGATATTAATATTGCTGCAAATACAGGAATTGGTGACGTATGCAGTTATTAGATATTACGTTTGTTACCTTTTTTGTCTCGGGGGGGGCGTTATTTGCCTGGTTTGTGGTGTTAGGTGCTTTTCTCGTCTTTTTTACACCCAAAAATATAAAGCAATACGCTTTCAATGAGCGACATTTTTCTGAAGTTGAGCTAGCAATCAGTTCCGGTTTTCATTTTGGCTCTCTTATCTATGGAGTTGGTTTGATCGCTAGCGTATGTTTCCCCCTGTTGGGAAGAAAGCGAGGGCTGGCAGATATTCGGAGTGTGTGCGGACGAGGGTTTATTTATGTGTGTGTGTTTTATACAACGGTAATGTTGCTTCTGATGTTTACAGTCATTATCTCAATGATTACATGGCTATCCATCTCTTAATTATCAAAGGTAGTTGGACTTATCATGTCTTTGGTAGAGCTATCGTTTGTCGTATTTTTTATAGCTGGTGGTCTGCTCATTTTTTGGTATCTGATTGTCGGTATAATTCTTACATGTGTCACTCCTGAAGAGGTTAAGCAATACGCTTATACACGGGAGCATTATATGGAAGTTGAGCTAGCCATCAGTTCCGGTTTTCATTTTGGCTCTCTTATCTATGGCACGGGCTTGCTTGCTGCCATCGCGTTTCCTCGACTTGGTCGAAAAAGAGGACTGAGCGATGTACGCAGTCTAAGTCCTCAATGGCTGATTAAGGTTAGCTTGGTTTATTGGTTGATACTGCTAATCATTCTATTCGTTATATTCTCGACGTTATTAATTATGGCCTTTTATTGAACATACATACAAAAAGACCGAGCGCGATGCTCGGTCTTCTTTAATTTTGTGTAAACGCATTGGTAAATGACACGCTGCGAATTTTGTATTGTTGCTGATAAGCCAAGATAAAATCTTTAATGGCGTCATTGACGGGAAATACGCAGTGGACGTCGAGCCCTTCGAGAAAATGGTTATCCGCCATATCCCAGAAGCTTTGAAGTGAGTTACAAATAATGGTTTTCATAACAGTGCTCATCTTATTCATTGTAAGAGTAACAACTGTCCTTGATGCGTCATGCAGAGCAGCCAAGCTTGCTCCGCACTTTAGGGTGATAGTTATTCACCTAGATCCATTTGCCGATTGTTTAAAATGCGACCGTTTGTTGCGCAGAGTATAACCAACAGTATGTATATTGAAAAGGTTAAATTGCGACCAATGTCAATGTAAAGGTTTGCATAACTATTTAGGTTTAGGTTGAATTACGTTTCTTTAATTCTCACAGGTCTAATGCCAGAATTTTTGACTTACGCTGGAAGTTATACAGTCCTTGTTTTGCCCCCGGAAGATAATCAACGCTCACTTCATAAAAGCCTTGTTCTCTAAACCAATGAAGGCTGTGTGTGGTCAGCACAAAGATTTGATTGATGTTGTCTGATTTTGAACGGTGCTTCATGTAATTGAGTAGCAATAATCCACGGTTACCATCGCGATAATCTTGGTGAATAGCCACGCAAGCCATTTCCGCTTTTTGCTCTTCAATATATGGGTACAAAGCCGCACAACCGATGATCAAGCCATCTTTTTCGATGATGGTGAACTTATTAATTTCTTGCTCAAGTTGCTCGCGAGATCGCCTTACTAGCACACCTTGTTCTTCTAGTGGGCGAATAAGATCTAAAATACCGCCAATGTCATCGATGTCCGCTTCACGTACCTGTTCGGCACTGGCCATGACAACCTGTGTACCGATACCATCGAAAGAGAACAATTCTTGGATGAGTGCGCCATCAACTTTGTAGCTAATAAGATGGCTTCTTGGCACACCTGCACGGCAAGCAGAAATCGAACCTTTGAGAAAACGTAATGTTCCAGAGTTATAGTCGGAATCTGGTGAGGTGTCTGCCATGAGCTTCGTGATGACATGCTCTGCTTCAATAGGGAACAATTCCGCGACGGCGTTACCGTTATCATCAATAACCCCTTGCTCAGAGCAGAACCCAATCAATTTATCTGCACCAAGCTTAATCGCTAGTTGAGTCGCGACTTCTTCTGAAGGAAGGTTGAAGCATTCCCCTGTCACTGAGCTGGCGATTGGACCGAGTAACACAATTGAGCCTTGATCGAGTGTGCGGTGGATTGCATCGGTATCGATTCGACGAATGCGCCCGCTGTGGCAATAGTCGACGCCGTCATCAACACCGAGTGGCTGAGCAATGACAAAGTTGCCGCTCACAACGTTAAGTTGGGTACCCGCCATTGGCGTGTTGTTAAGACTCATGGATAAGCGCGCGGTAATCGCCAGTTGAAGCTGTCCTGCTGCTTGCATAACTACCGAAAGCGCGGCTTCATCTGTGATTCGAACGTTTTTATGGTATGGCGTAGCAAGATCTTGTTTCTCTAGTAGTTGGTTGATCTGCGGTCTGGCACCATAAACAACGACGACTTTAATGCCAAGGCTGTGCATCAAAGCAATATCATTGATAATGTTGCCAAAGTTTTTATCGGCAACGGCTTCGCCCCCAAGCATCAAAACCATGGTTTTTCCACGGTGTGCGTTAACATAGGGTGTGGATTGACGGAATCCTTTAACCAGAGCAGTACTACGAATTTTCACTACAGCCATTCCTTGTGTTTATTTATGCTTTAATATTGTCTTTTTATTCAATTATTGGCAAGGTAATTTTTTGGAATAAAGCACAAACATCGTGAGCGTGATGCTTGGTTGTGTTTGGTTGATGAGGGTACAATGTTCCCGTCTAGTTCAAACACGTGAGCCTCATGCCTTCAGTTGTAAATAAGAATGCTGCGATCGCTGCTCAATCAGAGCAAAATATCTCTACAAAATCGCCACTTCGTAAATGGATTGAGCGTTCGCTTATGCTAACGGCGATCGTAGGTACGATAGTTGTATTTATGATGTATGGTGATTTGATTACTCGATATATAAACCCACCAATTTCTAAGTCAGTGATTTATGGCAAGTGGGTAGAGCAAGATGTGGCGCCATATGCTCGTGAAGAGTTTATTCTTAGTGAGCGTGGTGTAATGGTGAGAGGTTCAACCGTCGCAACGGATTTCGAATTTGATGGCGACACACTTTCTTATAAGGTTGGTTCTACAGTGCGTCGATTTGACTTTCTCGATCAGCATCACTCTGAAATGAAGTTGGATTCAAATGCCCACTATCTGCCCGTTTTTCACCTAGAAGGTCATTCGAACCTAGCTATTCGCTAGCCTTCATATTCGTAAAATTCTTTCTGTAACTGCTTGCTGGGTCTCAGTGTGAGAGGGCCAGCGTTTTTGGGTATCTTAAAATTCCTGCCACTTCTATCAGACATTGTCCGGACAATCGTTTGATTACATTGCTGTTATTATCTAGCTTCTCTATTTTTATGGATGAATTGGCAGCAACTAAAGCCTTTGCCTTATCGCTGATACACTTTGTCGCAGCTTTTCAATTGCGTCGTTTGCATTTGTTTGCCATCCTTTTGCTATCTTCTATTACGGAAAAGACACGTGTTAAAAAAACTCCTTCCTATTGTTTCTTTGAGCCTGCTATTTGGCTGTGCCGCTGAGCCTGAACAGAACCTACTTGCTAAGCAAGATTACGATGGCGAGTTTTCGCATATCTTGAACAAAGCTGATGTCGTTGAATCCAACAAGCCGCAAGATTTCACTGAGTTCAACAAACAAGCTGAACAGGTTGTGATTAAGTCGCCTTCAATGGCAAAAATGTACCAGCCACTTTACGAGAAGTTGAGTGAATGGGCATTGCAGAGTGGTGATACGACAGCGCTCAGTGCTTACGGTATTCAAGCTGCGCAGCTTGGTGGTGGTGATAAGAAGGGCAACGTGTTGTTCACAGGCTATTTCTCTCCTGTGATGGAATTGCGTCATCAACCAAATGCAACATATAAGTACCCGGTTTATGGCAAGCCAAATTGTGGTTCAAGCTGCCCAACACGTGCAGAAATTTATAACGGAGCGTTAGACGGTCAAGGTCTGGTATTGGGTTACGCACCCAACCGTATTGATCCATTCATGATGGAAGTGCAGGGTAGCGGCTTTGTTCATTTCGAAGATGACGATACGCTGGAATACTTTGCTTACGCAGGTAAGAACAATAAAGCGTACGTGAGTATTGGCCGAATTCTAATTGAGCGTGGTGAAGTGCCACGTGAAGAGATGTCACTCAAAGCCATCAAAGACTGGGTGATGAAGAATGATGAAGCAACGGTTCGTGAGTTGCTAGAGCAGAACCCTTCTTATGTGTTCTTTGCTCCACAAGCGGATGCACCAGTAACGGGCTCTGCAGGTATTCCACTATTACCAATGGCATCGGTAGCAGGCGATCGTTCGATTCTACCTATGGGTACGCCAATTTTGGCGGAAGTGCCATTGCTTAATAAAGACGGTACATGGAGTGGCGCGCACCAGCTTCGTCTTCTAATTGTGTTAGACACTGGCGGCGCGGTGAAGCAAAACCATCTCGATCTATACCACGGTATGGGACCACGTGCTGGTACAGAAGCGGGTCACTACAAGCACTTTGGTCGCGTGTGGAAGTTGGGTTTGGAAAACACGCCAACGCAAGCACCTTGGGCTTTGTCGCCAGAGAAGTTACAATAGCCGCCTAGCGAGAGGAATCACCTCTCATCATCTAGACATTTCCTCAAAGAGTGCGTATAAATCGCACTCTTTGTTTTTCTATCGATCATCTGGAACTTCAATATGCGTGAACTCGATACTCCGGCATCTGACAGCTATAACCAACGTTTTGGTGGAACTCGTCGTCTCTACGGTAACAGCGAAGTAGAAATTCTTCGTGCTGCACACGTGTGTGTGATTGGTATTGGTGGTGTAGGTTCATGGGCGGTAGAAGCGCTCGCACGTACTGGTATTGGTGAGTTGACGCTTATCGATATGGATGACGTGTGTGTGACCAACATTAACCGTCAAATTCATGCGATGACTGGCACGGTTGGTCAAAGCAAAATTGAAGTGATGGCAGAGCGCGTTAAGCTGATTAACCCAGAGTGTAAGGTCAATCTGATTGACGATTTCATCACGCCAGATAACCAGCACGAGTACTTGAGCAAAGAGTTCGATTACGTGTTGGATGCGATCGATAGCGTAAAAGCAAAGGCGTCTCTACTGGCTTACTGTCGTAGCAACAAGATCAAAGTGATCACAACCGGCGGTGCTGGTGGTCAAATCGATCCAATCCAAATCATGGTGGCGGATCTGACCAAGACTATCCAAGATCCACTGGCGAAGAAGATCAAAGACACATTGCGTCGTCATCATAACTTCCCGAAAAATCCAGCGCGTAAATTTGGTATCGATTGTGTGTTTTCTACCGAGCAATTGAAGTACCCACAAGCCGATGGTTCAGTATGTGGCGTGAAATCGACAGCAGAAGGTCCAAAACGTATGGACTGTGCGAGTGGTTTTGGCGCGGCGACGGTTGTAACTGCAACGTTCGGTTTTGTTGCGGTATCACGCATCGTTGAAAAGCTGATTCAAAAGCATAAGAAGTAATTCAGAGAAGAGAGTGCATCATGACTGATTTCCCTGTCTCGCCGTTTGGTACTGACATCACCAGTGAAGACATCGCCGCAACCATGCAGCAATTTAAAGGTTGGGAAGACCGCTACCGTCAGGTGATCCAATGGGGTAAAAAGCTGCCTCAAATGCCTGAAGAGCTTAAATCAGAGCAAGTTACGGTATCTGGCTGTGAAAGCTTAGTGTGGTTGGTGAGTAAAGAGCAAGAAGGTGTATGGCACTTCTGCGCTGATTCTGACGCGCGTATCGTGCGTGGTTTGATTGCCTTGGTGATGGCGGCTTACGATGGCAAAACGGCAGAGCAGATCCAAGCGTTTGATATTGATGCTTACTTTGAAAAGCTGGGTTTAATTGCTCACTTAAGCCCATCGCGTGGCAATGGTTTGAAAGCGATTGTTGAGCAGATCAAAGCACAAGCTCAGTAGTTGGCGTTAGTTAAAACCGGACTAAGAACAGAATAAAGAAAAGGGTTGAAGCCAAATGGTTTCAACCCTTTTCCTATAAATCTACAGTGGTATACCCAAGTGACTTCAAGATGCAGGATTCAGAGCGTTGTCATTGATTCGAGAGCAAGGAAAACAACGCAGTGTAATAGTCAGCTCTTTCCAAGTTGTTTGACGCAGCAATCGGGTCAATGACACGCTCCCAAAGGGCGAGCTGCCTTGGCTTGTATACTTTGTTGTCGATTCTTGATTTAGACACATTAAACCTTTAAATCGCCGCCGCGTCTACAAACCAAGTCAGTCTCGCTGAACCTAGCATCTCGAGGTTACTTGGGTATATTTATATTGTTAAAGCATATCGACCGCTTTCTCGACTGCTGCAATCAGCTTCTCAACATCTTCTAACGTATTGTAGATACCAAAAGAAACACGCACCGTGCCTTTGACGTTAAGCGCATCCATCAGAGGATGAGCACAGTGATGTCCAGCGCGAACAGCGATACCTTGTTGATCAAGCAGCGTTGCAATGTCTTGGTGGTGAACGCCATCCATTACAAAAGTAAGCACTGAAGCATTCGGCTGATAACCGAGGATTTGAATGTCATCCAATTGGCTTAGTGCTTGGTAAGCTTTGTTCTGCAGAGAATGCAGATGTGCCTCTACTGCGGTTTGATCGAAGCCTTGGTACCAATCGATGGCTTTCGCTAGAGCAATCGCGCCGGCGACGTTCGGTGTACCCGCTTCAAACTTACCCGGCAAGGCAGAGAAGGTGGTCTTCTCGAACGAGACTCTTTCAACCATTTTGCCGCCGCCGTGCCATGGTGGCATCGCTTCTAAAAGTTCAAGCTTGCCATACAGAACGCCAATCCCAGCGGGTGCATACAGCTTGTGACCAGAGAAGACATAAAAGTCGACATCGAGCTCTGCCAAGTTCAACTGTTCATGAACAATGCCCTGTGCACCATCGACAACGACAACTGCGCCTACCGCATGTGCCATGGCGATGATTTTCTCGATAGGTTGACGAGAGCCCGTCACATTGGTGATTTGTGCGCACGCTACGATTTTACAGCGCTCCGACAACAGTGCTTCAAACGCATTGATTTCGAATTGGCAACCGGAGGTCATCGGAACCTTAATGATTTTCGCGCCCGTTTGCTCCGCGACAATTTGCCAAGGCACGATGTTCGCGTGGTGTTCCATTTCACTGATCAGGATTTCATCATCCGCTTGGAGTGTACTGCGAGCATAAGTTTGCGCGATGAGATTTAGCGCTTCGGTAGCGCCGCGAGTCCAAATGATTTCTTTTGAGCTGCTTGCTCCAATGAACTTCGCAACGGTTTCACGAGCCGCTTCAAATTGACTGGTCGCGTTGGCTGTTAAGCTGTGACTGCCACGGTGCACGTTAGCATTTTGTGCACTGTAGTAACGGCTAATCACATCGATCACGCACTGTGGCTTTTGTGTTGTAGCTGCGCTATCAAGGTAAACCAAAGGCGATTGGTTTACGTCTTGATTCAAGGCAGGGAACTGTTCGCGTACAGCGTTTACGTCAAACATTATTCGTCACCGAGCTCGTGATAATGCAGTGTTGGAATAGTGATTAAAGGTTCAGCTACCATCCATCCATGTTCTTTACCGGAAAGTTTGATAATGATTTCCATCGCGAACTCAAGTGCGGTTCCTGGTCCCTGACTTGTCAGTAGGTTGTGATTCACATCCATGGTGACACGTTTAGCTCGCCATTTGTCTTCAGGAATATGAGATTGAAAACTTGGATGACATGTCATCAAGGCTTCTGGGTAAAGGTTGTGATGTTGCAAAACCAGAGCAGGTGCAGCGCAAATTGCTGCAACCAGTTTACCTTCGTACATGTGCTGTTTCAGGATTTCAATCATGATGGTGCTATCACGGAAGGTTTCTGCACCACCTACTCCACCAGACAGAACAATCGCATCAAACTCGTCATCGGCAATATCAACCAGCTTGCAATCCGCGGTTAGTGTCACGCCTCGAGACGCTTTCATAGTCAGTGCACCATCGAAATCTGCGCTTGCGATGGTTACGTCATAGCCTGCTCGAACCATTAAGTCGATAACGGTTACCGCTTCCATTTCTTCTGTGCCCGGCGCGATAGGTACTAAGATCTTTTTATTCATTGTTCTGTCCAGCTTTGTTCAATCTGTTTGATGCGTTGATAGAGTTTGGCGTTCTCTGGCGTACTGATTTGATGCTTTTCGGCGGTTTGCAGTAGATAACCAGTAATAAAGTCTATCTCGGTACGACGTTGGTGAAAAACATCTTGCCTCATAGAAGAGTAGTTGGCCGATGTAGCGTTAACCACTTGCATAATAGTGGCATGCAAAGAGTCAAAATCGCTCTCTATCTCTTCTTTATTCATGATTGCTACCAACTCATGAGTGATATTAATCAACTCGATGGCAAACTCAGGGGCGGCAAGCTCACCATTCTTACATTGATGGATTGCGGTCAGTGGATTGATAGCACAGTTGATCGCAAGTTTAGTCCACAACGCAGCGTTGATGTTTGGGTTCCAATTTACCTCGGGCAAAGCGTGGTTCATCACATCTGCAAGAAAGTCACACTGAGCACCTTTAGCATTAAAACCACCCAGTTGAGTATTCCCCTGACCAGTGTGAAGAACCTGCTCTTTACTTGGTTTGTAAGCTCCGTGTGTTGTTGTGGCAACGATTAATGGGTTATCAGCAAGTTTGGCTTCGATGAGTTGTGCGGTTCCCATTCCGTTGTGCATCAACATGATGATTGTGTCAGTGTTGATATAAGGAAGAAGAGGCTCAATAGCGGTTTCAACTTGCCATGCTTTTACTGTCACAACAATCAGATCTGCATTTTGCACAGAAGGGGTGTGCTGATTAGAAAAATTGATTGCAGGGTTGTCATCGAGTTGGAGTAACAGTTCGCTGCTTGAGCTTCTTCCCCATAAGGAGACATTGTGTCCAGCAAGCTTGAATTTAGTCGCCCAAAGTGAGCCGACGGCTCCCGGACCTAGGATGAGAATATTCACCAAACGCTCTCATTAAAAAGGTTTGCTGCAAGGATAATGAGGGAAAAAAGGAAAGCAAATAAAAATGGCGCCAAGAGGCGCCATTTCTGGGGAACTTATCGGTTCTATTAGAACTTGTAGGTTACAGCTAGGTAGTGACCGAAGCCAGTTGACTTGAAGCCATCTGTATCTTTGATACCGTAGATGTCTTTGTAACCTTTCAGACCGTAACCCACTGCGAAGCGGTCAGAGTGCCAGTAGATACCGTTGAACATCGCGCCACCGCTGCTTGCAGTAGTGTATTCGTCTTTCATACCAAATTGGTAATCGATGTAACCTTGGTAAGAAATGAATGAACCGTTTTCGAAGAAGTAGAAAGGTTTGAACCAGTTAGTCGAGATTTGGAAACCGTTCCAATCTTTTTGGTTTGAATCGTAAGTACCGTAAAGGTTAAGACCTACTTTACCGAACCAAGGAACCATTACGTCAGAACCAAGACCTACTTTTTGAGTGTTAACTTGAGAAGCGCCACCCCACTCCATAAGAGTAGATACGTAAAGCTCTTGAACTGGACCGAAAGATAGGTCTTTACCAGTTAGTGCGTCTAGAGACATACGTGGTGCGAACTTCATGAAGATCTTCTCAGCACCAGCTTTGTCGCTGCCTGGATCTGAAGTTAGGTTGAATACGTCAACGTAACCGTATAGGTCGAAGATACCAGAGCGACCGCCGAATTCCATTTCTAGGTAGTCGTGTGAAGACTCACCAGGAAGTTCATCAAATGCACCCATTAGGTTGAATTGCATCCACTTGTAATCGTTCTTGTGGATGTCGCCATCTGAGTAGTCAGCAGCCAGTACTGGTGCTGAAGTAGCCGCTAGAAGGCTAAGAGCTAAAAGTGATTTACGCATAAGGGGACTCTCTATGTTTGTAATGATTCAGAACACGCAATCTGTGCTGCGCTTTCCAATTGGCGGGAATAATAGCGATAAAAATCTCAAATGAAAGTGATAAAGGATGCAAAAATGAAGGTTTTTAGTGAGATCCATCACGAAATTAATTTATTTCACGGAACTTTTTGATTGTTGCATTGATTTGCAATAAATATGTGACGAATGTCGTTTGCGTAAACGTTTTTATGACTTTTTAAGCCAGTCGATTAACCAACATAAATCGTTAGTGATCTGATTAATAGTCCGTTCGTATGAGTGTGGGAGCCAAAGAGGACGTTTGAATGAAAGAAGTCATGTTATTCCCATTAACCTCAGTTGTTTTACCGGAAGGCAAAATGAATCTGCGTATTTTTGAGCCACGTTACACAAGAATGGTAAAAGAATGCAGCCTCCAAAACGTGGGTTTTGGTGTTTGTCTTGTCGGTAGTGAGGGGGACCCTAAAGCGGTGGGAAATGTGTCATCCATCGGAACTTTGGTCACCATCGTTGATTTTGAAACACTCAGTGACGGGCTTCTTGGCATCACCGTAGTCGGCGAAAAACGGTTTACGGTCAAGCGAATTAGAGCAGACACAGATGGTTTGCGTCATGCAGAGGTTGAGTGGTTAGACAACTGGCAGCAGCCTTTGTCGTCGCCAGACTTCATTTACTTAAGCCATCAACTCGCTCACGTGTACGAGCAGTTTCCTCAACTAGGGACACTTTACCAACATCGTTTTTATGATGACCCGTCGTGGGTAGTGCAAAGATGGCTCGAGCTATTGCCATTGGACAGCGCTCTATTTGAACGATTGGTGAGTGCAGAGGATTGTCTTCCGGCACTCGATTTTCTTAATGATGCCATCGAAGCCCCACCTCAAAGAGAGACAAGGATATGAAAGGACTAACCAAAACTGCAGTAACGCTGGTTGCTGTGCTAGGGATTGCTGCCTGCGGCTCAGATAGCGACTCGATAGAGTATTCAAACCTTCAAGCAGTACATGCTTCCGCTGACGCGCCGTTGGCTAATGTTTGGATAAATGATGGAGCGGCGTTAACCGGCGTAGACTATGGCGTCGGGTCGGGATACGTGAAGTTACCCGAGGGCAGTAACTCTGTTCAAGTTGATGTACAGCTTCCAGGCGCTGAAACGGTAACTGTCGTACCGAAAACTTCATTAGATCTCGACTCGGACCTAAACTATACAGCATTTGTCGTGGGTGACGCTTCAGGAACACCAAATCCTGTTGAACCTTTAATTGTTACTCGTAGCGCGACTTCGATGGCGGATGCAAACAGCTTAGATGTTCAGGTGGTACATGCCGCTTCTGGCGTCCCAGCTGTAGACCTTTATGTTACTGCACCCGGTGCAGCCTTGGCAGATTCATCACCGATTACTAATCTCGCTTATAAAGCGTCAACGGATGTGCTGAATATTCCTGCAGGCGATTACCAAGTGAGATTGGCCGTGGGTGACACAGTAGCGTTTGATTCGGGAACCATTCCTCTCCCAGCCAATGCTAATTTGACCATTGCTGCTATTAAGACTGGTGATTCAAATAGCACCTCTCCGGTGAAGTTAGTGGTATTAGATGGTTCTGGCTCTTCTATACTTGAAGATATGGGAAGCCAAGCCGAAGTGCGAGTAGGGCACTTAGTTGACGGTGCTCCGGTTGTAGACGTCCACGTTGATGGCGCTGCGTTTGCTCCGCTTGCGGATTTGGAGTTTAAACAGATTCGAGGGTACTTGGACCTTGCGCCAAAAGCTTATGATATTGATGTGTTTGTCGATGGCACAACGACGGACCCAATTATCGATGTTGACGGTTTAGAAGTGAAAGGCGGTATTGATTATAGCGTTTATGCAGTTGGTGTTGTCACTCCTGCAATTGCAATCGAACCACTGGTCGTTGAAGACATGCGTCGTGCCGTTGCAACCAGCGCAACCTTGAACGTAACGCATGCAGCTGCGAATCCTGTGGCTGAAATGGTCGATATTTATCTCACTTCTAGCGCGGGAATCGAAGGAAGTGATCCAGCAATAGCTAATTTTGCGTATAAAGAAAGTGTACAAGGCGTATACGTGACGGAAGGGTCTTATTTTGTGACGGTGACGGTTGCCGGTGACCCATCTACAGTAGCCATAGATTCTGCACCCGTAACGGTTAAGAATGGCGTCGTATACCAAGTAGTCGCTATCGATGATGGCAACAATGGTGGCTTCAACCTAATCGTTGATGACATCACAGACTAAGGACGAAGGGGGAGGAGGGCACTCCTCCCAATGATTAAGGCCGATTATGATGAGTGAAAGCCCGCAGAAACTTGGGCGTAGCGATTGGAATGAATACATGGACAGGGTGAAGGCGCGGGATAAAAATGCGTTCGAATTTGTCTTTCGTTTTTATGCGCCTAAGTTAAAACAGTTCGCCTACAAGCATGTTGGAAACGAGCAAGTTGCTTTGGAGATGGTACAAGAGACCATGGCAACCGTTTGGCAGAAAGCTCATTTGTACGATGGTACAAAGAGTGCGTTATCCACATGGATTTACACCATAATTCGTAATCTCTGTTTTGATTTGCTGAGAAAGCAGAAAGGCAAAGACTTACATATTCATTCTGACGACATTTGGCCTTCAGATTATTACCCGCCTGATTTGGTTGACCATTACTCACCAGAGCAAGATATGCTCAAAGATCAGGTAGTCAAATTTTTAGACATACTGCCGAAAAACCAAAGAGAAGTACTCCAAGCGGTGTACCTTCAAGAACTGCCGCACCAACAGGTCGCTGAGTTGTTCGACATACCTTTGGGCACTGTGAAATCTCGGTTGAGGTTAGCGGTAGAAAAACTGAGGCATTCGATGCATACGGAGCAATTATGAACAAACATCCAGATAACAACTTGTTAGAGGCGTACGCTTCGGGAAGCATTGATGCAGTTTCTGGTTTGGTGGTTGCCACTCACCTAGAAACCTGTTCAAAATGTCGGGCGTATGTAAACCAGTTAGAAGCGGCGCAGGCCGACGTAGTAATAGAAAGCTCGGTGATGGAATATGACGTCGAATTTGACAGTATGTTCAATGACATCATCACCGCTGAGCCAAAATCAGACAGCATTATCATAAAAGATGTTGCGCGAGTTGCCGTGGCTGGTAAAGATTTTAAGTTGCCGAAAACGCTGAGTCGTTTTTCTGATCTAGTCGGTGAATGGAAGAGTTACGGTGGTAAAGTCTACAGCGCACAGATTGATTTGGGCGAAGATGCACGTGTCAATCTTATGTACATAAGTGAAGATGTGAGAATTCCCCAGCATACACACAAAGGGCAAGAGTCAACGTTGGTTTTGCACGGTGGATTTAGTGATGAAGATGGTCACTACGAAGTGGGTGATGTACTTGTCAGAGATGCGTCTGTTAAACACAGCCCATTTACTAAAGCAGGTGAAGACTGTTTATGTTTAACCGTACTCACCGAGCCGATGATATTTACACAAGGCGTAGCAAGAATCTTTAACTTGTTTGGTAAAGGCATGTACCCTTAAACACTGCGGCAGACAAAACCAAAAAACCACCGAATCTCGGTGGTTTTTTTCAATCATTTTTCTTTAATCTCTTTGCCTTGCTTTCTCAAGTAGCTCAGTAAAGTAGTGTCTGAGTGAATAAAGCATGATCAAACTAGGCACAACCATCAATGCGGTTAGTATGAAGAAAGTCGTCCAATCATTGAGATAATCCACCAGTTCCCCGCTGAAAGAGGCGAGGGTAGTGCGACCAAAGTTGCCAAGAGATGCAAGCAAGGCGTATTGAGTTGCCGAGAAGGCTTGTCCGGTTAAGATAGTCAAGAAGGACACAAATGCAACGGTCGAGAATGCCGTTGTAAAGTTGTCGACAATGATCGTTGCCAAGTAAAGATGTTCGTTTGGACCCACTTTCGCAATCCAAGCAAACATCAGGTTACTTGCTGCCATTGCGATACCACCTATCATTAAGCCGCGTACGATACCAAACTTCACATTAAACATACTGCCGACAAAGGTGAACAACATGGTTGCGCCCCAACCAATCAATTTAGAGTAATAGCCAATTTGTTCATTGCTAAATCCAATTTCTTTGTAGAAGGCAATCGACATTCGACCTAAGAAAGCTTCACCTATCTTAAATAAGAAAACAAACAGCAATAGCGTGATAGCGACGCGAACACCATTTCGGTTAAAGAAGTCTAAGAAGGGCTCTACAACCGTTACGGTAAACCAAGCTACTACTTTAGAACCCACCACTTCTTTATGGCGTTGCTCAGCTTCAGATTGAAGTTGCTCTCGTTGGGTTTTCGGTTCACCGACCAACAGCGTAAAAATCATCAGTAAAATGACAATAAACGCCATTCCGTAGTAGACACCATTCCAACCGATACTGTCTGCATTGATAAAGGCTAGATACCCAGGGAGTGAGTAACCCGTCCACCAACCAATCACCGCCATAGCAGAAGCTTGTGGCAGTTTAGATTCTTCTGTTTTTGGGAAGGTATCGATACGGAAAGCATCAATAGCAATATCTTGTGTCGCAGAAGCGGTCGCAATGCAGAGTGCTAGTAATGATGCCAACACAAGATTCTCGGCAGGGTTTACACCGGCAATAAACAGCGTCGCTACTAACACGATACTTTGGCAAAGGAATATCCAGCTTCGACGTTGCCCAAGTAAACGATGCAAAATAGGCAGTTTAAGTCGGTCTACCAGAGGTGCCCACATAAAATTGATCGCGTAAACCGCGAACACGCTACCAAAGTAACCGATAGCAGAAAGCGTCAGGCCCGCATCCTTTAGCCAGCCAGACATATTTGAACCGATAAGGACCCAAGGGAAGCCACTGGAACAACCCAGCATGAAAACCCAAAGTAGGCGTTTATCGAGGTAACTTTTTACCGTTTCCAACCAAGTGATGGAAGGTAATGAAGACATAAATCAATCCGTTAAAATAGAGCCACTAAAAGAGAAAGCCCTTCGAATATTCAAAGGGCTTATGGTTTTGGCTACTTGAGTAGAGTTGCTTTGGTAATGACGATTTGCGTCTCTGGGACATCGCGCATGCGACCGATAGACTTGGTTGGCTGCTTCGCCATATTCTGAATGACGTCAAAACCTTCCGTCACTTCTCCAAATACCGCATAACCAGGTGGGCGAGCACCATAGTTTAAGAAGTCATTGTCGACGAGGTTAATAAAGAACTGACGTGTTGCAGAATCAGGTGCGTTTGTACGAGCCATAGCGATCGTTGCTCGGTCGTTGTTCAAACCGTTGTTACCCTCGTTCTTGATTGGCGCGTAAGTTTTTTGCATCTGCATGTCTTGGTTGAAGCCGCCACCTTGCGCCATAAAACCAGGGATAACACGGTGGAAAATGGTACCTTCGTAACTGCCATCTTCCACGTATTTAAGGAAGTTAGCGACAGTAATAGGTGCTTTCTCTTCATTAAGCTCAACAGTAAAGTTACCTAGTGTTGTTTCAAACGCCACTTTAGGGCCTGCAAAAACACTGCAACTTAATAGTGCCAAAGAAAGAATCGCTTTGCGTAACATTAGAATCGCTCCTGCATGTATTGACGAAGCTCAGGATCGTTTGCGATTTCCTTCAGAGTTAAAGCCACGACATCATTCAATGTTTGTTCAATGTCTGAGTCTGAAGCGCTAAGTGTGCCTGAGCGTTTAGCTGTACCAGTATAGGTCTTAACTAGCTTGCCTTGCGGAGTTTCTGCAGTGATTTCAAGAATCACTTTCGCGTCCATCTCGTTTTCCATCACAGAATGTTTAACGTTGACTAGCGCTTCTTGTACTTCTAATTGAATAGAATTATCGCTGTTTAAATCCGAGTGAAAACCTTGAGAAGAGAACTGTTTCTCTAGCGCCTCTTCTAGCGAAATACGTAGGTTTTGCTTGGCATGGATTGGCAGAATGTTAGAGCGTCCGTTATCGACAAGTGCAACGTATTGCGCTGCACGAACGTCTTTACTGGTTAAGCTGTACGTCTTGCCTTGCACGATCGGGTTAGTGCTTAGTGTCGATTCAGCCTGTAGGTTCAGTTGTGGTTGTTGTGGCGCTGAACATGCAGCAAGCAAGGCAACCGAAGCCGCGAGTACCAGTTTTCTCATTTTATTATTCCTTTTAAACATGTTGCTAAAGTCAGGACTTTATTGCTTTGCGCCTAATTTAGCAGGATCTTTTGTTGCCTGTAAAATCACGAACTTACTGTTAGAAGCGACTAGTTTCACATTTTTATCGCCAAACAGACGTTTTAGCTTCGCATCGTAACCAAGGTGACGGTTACCTATGACTAGTAATTTGCCACCTTTGTTCAAAATTTGTTTAGAGTCGCAGAACATCTGCCAAGCGATATGGTCGGTTACTGCTTGTTGTTGGTGGAATGGTGGGTTACACATCACCATGTCAGCACTATCAGGGTTAAAACCATCTAAACAGTTATTTGCAATGCATTGAATGTCGTAAGGTTCGCCTAGGTTATCAACTAAGTTTTGTTTAGCTGACTCGATAGCCATAAAGCTTTCATCCACACTCGTTAGGCGGGCTTGAGGGTTTAATTGGCCCATTTTCACTGATAGCACACCGTTGCCACAGCCGAGGTCTATGATGTGTTTCAACGTTGGATCTTGAGGTAGGTGTTGAAGCATAAAACGTGCACCTAAGTCCAGACTTTCGCCTGAGTAACCATTTGGTAGGTTTTTCAGTTGAATGTTTTCTCCATCTACTCCCCAAACGGTCATCGGATCGACTTCTATGACTGGCAGTGCATTAGCATTAGAAAACACTAAACGATGTTTTTTCCACGCGAGAGACGTTTTTGTCTCACCTAAGTGTTTTTCAAACAATTTAAGTGTGGAAGTGTGAATCTCTTTTGCTTTGTTGACGGCAATAATTGGGCAAGAGTCAGGTAGCGTTTTACGTAGTTGACTTAATAACCAAACTAGGTGGCGATTACTTTTTGGCAATTGCATCAAGACCAAGTCTGTATTCTCAGGGATATCGTCCATCGTAGTGAGAAAGGCGACTGGCTTACATTGGTTATCTTCGAGGTTTTGCTGTACACCCTTGTGTGAGATGAAGGAGTCACTCATGAGGGTGACATTGTGATTGTCCGAAAACCAACATGCCAAAGCGCCGAAGCTATCGTTAATAACAACAATGTTTTGGTTATCTGGTATTGCTAACTCTTCCACGTGATTGATGAGGTACTCATCCCCCGCATCCCATGCTTGAAGAGTCTCGTTAGAGCGCTTAGGGAAACGATGAAGCGATAGGCTTCTCTCGTGAAGATTCAGTTCGGTTTTCATAGCTAAACGTAAGTCAATTTGGAAATAAGTGATTATTGTCGCAAATGATGAGAGCTCAAGATACAAAAAGCTGTCAAATTTACTGATTTTCACAGGCTTTTGCTAAATCATGGCACATTGAAAGAGAGGGGAATATGAGTTCGCTTATTTAATTTGCCAATCGAGAGTATATACTTAGCGAATTGGCATCAATGAGGATGAAATATGATCCAAGAAATCATAGAAAAGAAACTGCATAGTGAGTTGCAACCTAATTATTTGAAAGTGATCAATGAGAGTTACATGCACAACGTTCCACCGGGTTCAGAAAGTCACTTTAAAGTGATAGTGGTCAGTGATGCATTCGCTGGTCAGCGCCTCATTGGGCGTCACCGTCAAGTACACACTGTACTGGCTGATGAACTTGATAATCACATTCACGCATTGGCGATTCACACCTACACCAATGAAGAATGGAAACAAGAGCAAGACGGTGCACCAGATAGTCCGATGTGTATGGGTGGCGGTCGTTAGAGTGTGATTAAAACACTGATTTAGAAAGATGGTTTCGACCATCTTTTTTTGTTTTACATCTTTACGGGATTAAAATGTGGCACAAATAAAGGTTAAAAAATGTGTTAACAGTGTTTCAACAAATGAATGAAAATTAACGCATGTTTCAAAGCGTGAATGTTTTATTTCCTTAGCAGATGCAAGGGATTTGGCATTTGTGCGATGGGTCAAAGTTATGACTATTCTTTAACCTTTTACACTCGATTCTACCGAAATAAACCCTCCTTTCCTAAGATTGGTCATGGCATCAAGTTCCTAAAAAATGCTAGACTACCGCACCTGATAAATCTCGCCTAATATTTGTGACGAGATAATTAATAGGATGTTGCGATTTTGATGTTTTAAACAGCATCGAAACCGGACACTGATGTCGTGTCTAAAAGTTACGCAATCAAAAGAATCTTTTTCCCGATAAAAGTAGTGCAAGTGCGTATGATTACAATAAAGAAGGGCTTGGATCTTCCTATCGCAGGAACTCCATCCCAGGTGATTAATGATGGTAAGACCATCAAAAAAGTCGCCTTGCTTGGCGAAGAGTACGTTGGCATGCGTCCTACCATGCATGTCCGCGTTGGTGATGAAGTGAAAAAAGCGCAAGTTCTTTTTGAAGACAAAAAGAACCCTGGCGTTAAGTTCACAGCACCAGCAGCCGGTAAAGTGATCGAAGTTAACCGTGGCGCTAAGCGTGTTCTTCAATCTGTAGTGATTGAAGTGGCAGGCGAAGAGCAGGTAACATTTGATAAGTTCGAAGCAGCTCAACTAGCAAATCTAGATCGTGAAGCGATCAAGACTCAACTGGTTGATTCTGGCCTTTGGACCGCTTTACGTACTCGTCCGTTTAGCAAGGTTCCAGCAATCGATTCAAATTCTAAGGCTATCTTTGTAACTGCAATGGATACTAATCCACTAGCAGCTCAGCCTGAGTTGATCATCAATGAACAACAAGAAGCATTCGTTGCAGGTCTAGACATTCTTTCAGCCCTGACAGAAGACAAGGTTTACGTATGTAAATCTGGCACTAGTTTGCCGCGCTCTTCTCAGTCTAACGTAGAAGAACACGTCTTCGATGGCCCTCACCCAGCAGGTCTTGCTGGCACCCACATGCATTTCCTATACCCAGTAAATGCACAAAACGTGGCTTGGAGCATCAACTACCAAGACGTTATTGCGTTCGGTAAGTTATTCCTTACTGGTGAGCTATACACAGATCGTGTTGTATCTCTTGCTGGTCCTGTAGTGAATAACCCACGTCTTCTTCGTACTGTTGTAGGTGCTTCTCTTGAAGACCTAACTGACAGCGAATTGATGCCAGGTGAAGTTCGTGTGATTTCAGGCTCTGTACTTTCAGGTACTCACGCGTCTGGTCCACATGCTTACCTTGGTCGTTACCATCAGCAGGTTTCTGTCCTGCGTGAAGGTCGTGAGAAAGAACTGTTTGGCTGGGCTGTTCCTGGTAAAAACAAATTCTCAATCACGAAATCTTTCCTTGGTCACATCTTTAAAGGTCAGTTGTTCAACATGACAACAACGACTAACGGTAGTGATCGTGCAATGGTTCCAATTGGCAACTACGAACGTGTAATGCCACTTGATATGGAGCCTACTTTGCTGCTTCGTGATCTATGTGCAGGCGATACTGACAGTGCTCAAACACTGGGTGCGCTTGAACTGGATGAAGAAGATCTAGCATTGTGCACCTTTGTATGTCCTGGTAAATACGAGTACGGTCTGCTACTTCGTGAATGCCTAGATACCATTGTGAAGGAAGGGTAATCCATGCTTAAGAAATTCATAGAGGATATCGAGCATCATTTTGAACCAGGCGGCAAACACGAAAAATGGTTTGCACTGTACGAAGCAGCGGCAACGCTTTTCTACACGCCAGGTCTAGTAACAAAACGTAGCTCGCACGTCCGTGATAGCGTTGACTTAAAACGTATCATGATCATGGTTTGGTTCGCGGTATTCCCAGCAATGTTCTGGGGTATGTACAACGCGGGTGGCCAAGCTATCGCAGCACTTAACCACATGTACGCTGGTGATCAACTAGCGACAGTTATCTCTGGTAACTGGCACTACTGGCTAACAGAAATGCTTGGCGGCACCATAGGTGCTGAAGCAGGTGTTGGCAGTAAAATGCTACTAGGTGCGACTTACTTCCTACCAATCTACGCAACAGTATTTATTGTTGGTGGTTTCTGGGAAGTGCTTTTCTGTATGGTGCGTAAGCACGAAGTTAACGAAGGTTTCTTTGTAACTTCTATTCTATTCGCACTTATCGTTCCACCAACGCTACCTCTATGGCAAGCGGCACTGGGTATCACATTTGGTGTTGTTGTAGCTAAAGAGATCTTCGGTGGTACTGGTCGTAACTTCCTTAACCCTGCACTTGCAGGCCGAGCGTTCCTATTCTTCGCTTACCCAGCTCAAATCTCGGGTGACGTAGTATGGACAGCAGCTGACGGCTTCTCTGGTGCAACTGCTCTTAGCCAATGGGCTCACGGCGGTAGCGGCGCGTTGATCAACAACATCACTGGCGCTCCTATCACTTGGATGGATGCTTTCATCGGTAACATCCCAGGTTCAATTGGTGAAGTATCGACTCTAGCTCTAATGATCGGTGCAGCGATGATCGTATACATGCGAATCGCTTCATGGCGCATCATTGCGGGTGTAATGATCGGTATGATTGCAGTGTCTACGTTGTTCAACGTGATTGGCTCTGACACCAACCCAATGTTCAACATGCCTTGGCATTGGCACCTAGTTCTAGGTGGTTTTGCATTCGGTATGTTCTTCATGGCGACGGACCCAGTATCAGCTTCATTTACCAACGGTGGTAAGTGGTGGTACGGCATCCTTATCGGTGCAATGTGTGTGATGATTCGTGTAGTTAACCCAGCGTACCCAGAAGGTATGATGCTGGCGATTCTATTCGCGAACCTATTCGCACCTCTGTTCGACCATGTAGTTATCGAGAAGAACATCAAGCGGAGACTAGCACGCTATGGCAAGTAATAACGACAGCATTAAAAAGACGCTGGGTGTTGTTATCGGGTTGAGCCTTGTTTGTTCAATCATCGTATCAACAGCGGCAGTAGGCCTGCGTGATAAGCAAAAAGCTAACGCTGTCCTAGATAAGCAATCAAAGATTGTAGAAGTTGCTGGCATTGAAGCTGACGGTAAAAAAGTACCTGAGCTATTTGCTGAGTACATTGAACCTCGTCTAGTTGACTTCAAAACAGGTGATTTTGTCGAGACTGCAGAAGACGGTTCTACAGCAGCTAACTATGACCAACGTAAAGCAGCGAAAGATCCAGCAGAGTCTATCAAGCTAACAGCTGATGAAGACAAAGCTAAGATCCTACGTCGTGCTAATACAGGTATCGTTTACCTAGTGAAAAACGGTGATGAAGTATCTAAAGTTATCATCCCTGTTCACGGTACAGGTCTTTGGTCAATGATGTACGCATTCGTTGCGGTTGAAACTGACGGTGACACTGTGTCTGGTATCACTTACTACGAGCAAGGTGAAACTCCTGGACTTGGTGGTGAAGTAGAGAACCCAGCATGGCGTGCTCAATTCGTTGGCAAGAAACTATTCGACGAGAACCACAAACCAGCAATCAAGATTGTTAAAGGTGGTGCTCCAGAAGGTTCTGAACACGGCGTTGACGGCCTATCTGGTGCGACACTAACTGGTAACGGTGTTCAAGGTACATTCGACTTCTGGTTAGGTGACATGGGCTTTGGTCCATTCCTAGCAAAAGTTCGTGACGGAGGTCTGAACTAATGTCTAGCGCACAAAACATTAAAAAGAGCATTATGGCGCCGGTGTTGGATAACAACCCGATCGCGTTGCAGGTTCTTGGTGTATGTTCTGCTCTTGCAGTAACAACTAAACTAGAAACAGCATTTGTAATGACACTAGCGGTAACATTCGTAACCGCACTGTCGAACTTCTCTGTTTCTTTAATCCGTAACCACATTCCTAACAGTGTGCGTATCATCGTTCAAATGGCGATCATCGCATCTCTAGTAATCGTGGTAGACCAAGTGCTTAAAGCATACCTATACGATATCTCTAAACAGCTATCTGTATTCGTAGGTCTGATCATTACGAACTGTATCGTAATGGGTCGTGCTGAAGCATTTGCGATGAAGTCTGCGCCAATCCCATCTCTAATTGATGGTATCGGTAACGGTCTTGGTTACGGTTTCGTTCTTATCACTGTTGGTTTCTTCCGCGAGCTGTTTGGCTCAGGCAAACTATTTGGCCTAGAAGTACTACCTCTAGTGAGCAACGGTGGTTGGTACCAGCCAAACGGCCTGATGCTACTTGCACCATCAGCATTCTTCTTAATCGGTTTCATGATCTGGGCTATCCGCATTATCAGACCTGAACAAATCGAAGCGAAGGAGTAAGGACGTCATGGAACATTACATCAGTCTGCTAGTTAAATCGATTTTCATCGAAAACATGGCACTGTCTTTCTTCCTAGGTATGTGTACTTTCCTTGCCGTATCTAAGAAAGTTAAGACCTCTTTTGGTCTGGGTGTTGCAGTAGTGGTAGTACTTACTATCGCGGTTCCTGTGAACAACCTAGTTTACAACCTAGTTCTAAAAGAGAACGCGTTAGTTGAGGGCGTAGACCTTAGCTTCCTAAACTTCATCACCTTTATCGGTGTAATTGCGGCACTTGTACAGATTCTAGAGATGGTTCTTGACCGTTTCTTCCCACCTTTGTACAACGCGCTTGGCATCTTCCTACCGCTGATCACAGTAAACTGTGCGATCTTCGGTGGTGTATCTTTCATGGTACAACGTGACTACAACTTTGCTGAATCTGTTGTTTACGGCTTCGGTTCTGGTGTGGGCTGGATGCTAGCAATCGTTGCTCTTGCAGGTATCCGTGAGAAGATGAAGTATTCAGACGTACCTCCTGGTCTACGTGGTCTTGGTATCACGTTCATCACTGTAGGTCTGATGGCGTTAGGCTTCATGTCTTTCTCTGGTGTTCAACTGTAAGTCGGGTAAACCGCATTAATTAAGGAATAGTCAATGGACATTATTCTTGGTGTAGTGATGTTTACTCTGATCGTACTTGCGCTAGTACTAGTGATTCTTTTCGCTAAGTCTAAGCTTGTACCAACAGGTGACATTACAATTTCTGTGAACGATGACCCTTCACTGGCGATCGTTACACAACCAGGTGGTAAGCTACTATCTGCGTTAGCTGGTGCTGGCGTATTCGTATCTTCTGCTTGTGGTGGCGGTGGCTCATGTGGTCAGTGTCGCGTAAAAGTTAAATCAGGTGGTGGCGACATCCTACCTACCGAGCTTGACCATATTACTAAAGGTGAAGCACGTGAAGGTGAGCGTCTAGCGTGTCAAGTTGCAATGAAAACTGACATGGACATCGAGCTTCCTGAAGAAATCTTCGGCGTTAAGAAGTGGGAATGTTCAGTTATCTCTAACGATAACAAAGCAACATTCATCAAAGAGCTTAAGCTACAAATCCCAGATGGCGAATCAGTACCTTTCCGTGCTGGTGGTTACATCCAGATTGAAGCGCCAGCTCACCACGTTAAATACGCTGACTTCGATGTACCTGAAGAGTACCGTGGTGATTGGGATAAATTTAACCTGTTCCGCTACGAGTCTAAGGTAAACGAAGAAACGATCCGTGCGTACTCTATGGCTAACTACCCAGAAGAACACGGTATCATCATGCTTAACGTTCGTATCGCGACTCCGCCGCCGAACAACCCAGACGTACCACCTGGTATCATGTCATCGTTCATCTGGTCTCTAAAAGAAGGTGACAAGTGTACGATTTCTGGTCCATTCGGTGAGTTCTTCGCGAAAGACACTGACGCTGAAATGGTATTCGTTGGTGGTGGTGCAGGTATGGCTCCAATGCGTTCTCATATCTTCGACCAGCTAAAACGTCTGCACTCTAAGCGTAAGATGTCATTCTGGTATGGTGCACGTTCTAAGCGTGAAATGTTCTACGTAGAAGACTTTGATGGCCTAGCGGCTGACAACGATAACTTCGTATGGCACTGTGCTCTGTCTGACCCTATGCCAGAAGATAACTGGGATGGTTACACAGGCTTCATTCACAATGTTCTTTACGAGAACTACTTACGTGATCACGAAGCACCAGAAGATTGTGAATACTACATGTGTGGTCCACCTATGATGAACGCTGCTGTAATAGGCATGCTAAAAGATCTAGGTGTAGAGGATGAAAACATCCTACTAGATGACTTCGGTGGTTAATCCCTCTAAGTGATTGAATCTATGGCTAGCTCTCTAAGAGCTAGCCATTCTTTTTTGTAAAATACAAAATGATATTCAACAGTTGCTATAGGAAATCGGTTTATCTCAAGAGAACCCATTTTCCATATCAATTTAACAACAATAGGAGTAAACAAGTGAGTAAATGGCTTGTTGCATTCGCTTCTCTATTGGTTTTAGCTGGCTGTGACCAACCAGCAGATCAAATTCACCTAAGTGGCCCAACAATGGGTACGACTTATAACATCAAATACATCGAGCAAGATGGTTTACCAAAACCAGATTTCTTGCAGGCAGAGATTGATCGCTTACTTGAAGAAGTGAACGATCAAATGTCGACATACCGTGAAGATTCAGAGCTGAGTCGATTTAATCAGCATCAAACCAGTGAACCGTTTGAAGTCTCGCCACAAACCGCTACGGTAGTGAAAGAAGCGATTCGTCTTAACGGTCTTACTTTAGGTGCACTTGATGTAACGGTAGGACCATTGGTTAATCTTTGGGGGTTTGGCCCTGAAGCGCGCCCTGATGTGGTGCCTTCAGATGAAGAACTGGCAGCACGCAAAGCGAATACTGGCATTCATCATCTTTCCGTTGAAGGTAACAAGATGTCAAAAGACATCCCGAACCTATACGTGGACCTATCGACTATTGCGAAAGGTTGGGGGGTGGATGTAGTAGCCGATTACTTGCACTCTCAAGGCATTCACAACTATATGGTGGAAGTTGGTGGTGAGATGCGCTTGAAAGGCCTTAACCGCGAAGGTGTGCCATGGCGCATCGCGATTGAAAAGCCAACTGTTGATGAGCGCTCAATCCAAGAAATTATTGAGCCTGGTGATATGGCAATTGCAACAAGCGGTGACTATCGTAATTACTTTGAGAGCAATGGTGTGCGATACTCTCATATCATCAATCCTCAAACAGGCAAACCTATTCATCATAAGGTAGTGTCTGTAACGGTACTGGATAAGTCGTCGATGACAGCTGATGGCCTTGCTACTGGTATTATGGTGCTAGGTGAAGACAAAGGCATGGAAATCGCGAATGAAAATAACATCCCAGTTTTCATGATTGTGAAAACGGACGATGGTTTTAAAGAACTGGCTTCGGAAGCATACAAGCCGTTCATGAAGAAATAACAACTTAGTGAGCATGTCCCAATGAGTACATTTCTAATTACTTTTGCTGTCTTTGTTGCGGTGATTGCCGCGATGGCAGTTGGCTACATCTTCCAGAAGAAGGTAGTGAAAGGCAGTTGTGGTGGTCTTGGTGCGGTAGGCATCGAGAAGGTATGTAACTGTCCTGAACCATGTGATGCACGTAAAAAGCGTGAAGCTCGTGAAGCACTACGTGCTGAAAAACTTGCTGCATGGGAAAAAGATCGCATTGCTTAATATGTGAATCCTAGACAGAAAAACCCAGCTTCGCGCTGGGTTTTATTTTTTCTGAGCAGTGAATGTTCGTTACTGGTAAATGGTCTGATTTCGGCCATTCCCTTTTGCTTGATACAGCCGGTCGTCCGCTACCTTAATCTGTTGGTCAAGGTTGCCGTCGATGTTTGATACTCCAACGCTAATCGTTACTTGAATACTCTCGTCCTGATAAGGTACGGGTGTTTTCTCTACACGTTGACGCATTTGTTCCAGTCGATTGACGAATTCATCATAACTGCCACAAGATTGTATACAGAACTCTTCACCACCAAAGCGTGCAATCACGTCTTCTGGGAAATAGATCTTCAGGATATTCGCTACCATCACCAAGGCTGCATCCCCGCCGTCATGCCCGTAATTATCATTCACCTTTTTGAAGAAATCGATATCTAGCATCGCGATGTTGCGCTGTTCACATCCGCAACAAGCTTGACCAAATAAAAATCGACGATTCCATAAGCCAGTTAATGAATCTTGGTTGGCCATCCGGAACAATTCGGTAGTCGCTTCTTTCATGTCTAAGATTTGATGGACACGACAGAAAAATTCCTCTTGGTTGAAGGGTTTATATAAAAAGTCGTTAGCGCCAGCCTTCAGAAAGCGTGCGGTCATGGTGTGGTCGTCACTGCCAGAGATGCCTAGGATAGCCAGTTGGTTTTTATCCAGCTTTTGGCGCAGTTCTCGGATCATAGTGATGCCGTCTTTTACCGGCATATCATGATCTGTCAAAACCAAGGTGATGTCGGGATTTTGCTCGATGAGCTCAATAGCTTTTTGTCCATTTTCGGCTTGAAGCGTTTGAATATATTGATGTTCTAATAGCTGAACAACATGGTGACGAACGGTCATCGAATCATCAACAACTAAACATTTGTGGTGCTGGTTATTGGTCAAGCGCTTAAGCAATGGCAGAAGATAAGAGACAGATGCCATGCTGTCTTTCAGGATGTAGTCCAATACACCTTTTGCCAACATTTGCTCTCGAATATCTTCCTGAAACATGGCTGTCAGCACAATGACCTTATGTTTACAAGCAAGGAGGAGGTCGATGATCTCTCCATCCTGTGCGTCCGGCAAACAATAGTCGAGAACGGCACATAATAAGTCATGTTCATTCATCAAAAAGGATTTAGCTTCTTCAAAACTCTCTACGGCAAGCACTTCATAACCAGCTTGGCTTAAGATTTGATGCAAATAATTTCTGAAGGCGCGACTGTCTTCGACAACCAGTATTTTCTTACTCAAAGAAGTGTCCCTACTTTTAGTGTTACTTGCATCAATAATAACGAAATGTGAATACAGTGCTATCAATAATTCAGATTATTGACTCCAGATAACACTATTTTCAAAGCGGCTATTTATGGCTATACTGTTTTTTTAAACAGTATTTGTTTTGTGTGTAGATCGTGCTTGAAAGAATAAGAAAAATAATTCACGTTGATATGGATTGTTTCTATGCTGCCGTTGAGATGCGCGATAACCCAAATTATCGGGGAGTCGCCCTTGCGGTTGGTGGGCATGAAAAGCAGAGAGGCGTTATCAGCACGTGCAATTACGAAGCACGTAAGTTTGGTGTACGCAGTGCAATGCCAACCGCAAGAGCATTACAACTATGTCCGAACCTCCTTGTGGTTCCGGGGCGCATGCACGTGTATAAACAAGTTTCTCAGCAGATTCGTGCCATCTTTGAGCGTTACACGCAAATCATCGAGCCTCTCTCTTTAGACGAAGCTTATCTCGATGTCACGGACTCATCAGCATGTCGAGGCTCTGCAACTTTAATTGCCGAATCGATTCGCCACGATATACATGTTGAACTGGGATTGACCGCATCAGCGGGCATCGCACCGATTAAGTTTCTTGCCAAAGTAGCCTCTGACATGAATAAGCCAAACGGTCAGTTTGTGATCCCGCCGGATAAAGTTCAGGAGGTGGTGGACAAACTTCCACTCGAAAAAATTCCTGGAGTAGGCAAAGTCAGTTTGGAGAAACTTCATCAAGCTGGGTTCTACTTATGTGAAGATATTAAAAACAGTGACTATCGTGAACTGCTGCGTCAGTTCGGGCGTCAAGGTGCTTCGTTATGGAAACGCAGTCACGGTATTGACGATCGTGAAGTAGTGGTAGAGCGTGAACGTAAATCAGTTGGTGTTGAGCGTACGTTTAGCGAGAACATCTCGACTTACGATGAATGCTGGAAAGTAATAGAAGAAAAACTCTACCCAGAATTAGAAAAACGGCTAGAGAAAGCCAATCCAGATAAATCGATCATCAAGCAAGGCATCAAGCTCAAGTTTGCTGACTTTCAGCTTACGACGATTGAGCACATTCATCCCCAGTTGGAACTAGAGGATTTCAAGGTGCTGCTGCGTGATATTCTTAAGCGCCAAAATGGTCGAGAAATTCGTTTACTGGGCTTGAGTGTGATGCTCAAGCCCGAAGCACAAGCTCGTCAATTGAGCTTTTTCTAGGATCGAGCGATTTCCACTTGTTTCAATACTTGCTCGAAAGAGACATTCGCCATTGCTCCATAACCTTGCAGTTTGCTCGCTTTTAACTGAGTGATAAGTGGCGTACTAATGCCACATAAAAAGCGAGAAACCGCTGCATTACTGACGGCGGTAGGTGATAGTTGGATGAATTCGTTAATCCATGCTGATAGGTGAGTGAGTTCAGGTATTTCATTTTGAGAGCTTGGAAACGTAGCGACGTGCCCGCGACATACTGAGCAGTGACCACATTGCGTCGGTGCATTGTGATCAGCGAAGTAATGGGCCAGTTGATGACTCAAGCAATCGTCAGATTGGAATAAATTCAGCATGGTATGGATACGTTCAATATCCTTGCGTTCTTTGGATTGAAATAATTCAACCAAATGCTGAGCGAGTCCGTCTTGGCTTTGAGTTTCTGGAAGGACAGAATACACATCTGTTAGTTGTTTGCTTTCCAGCTCAATCCAGCCGTTTTGATGGAAGTAATCCAAAGCCGCAACCACTCGACTTCTCTCCGATTGGTAATGCATCCACAGCGCTTCCAAATCAACCTGACACCAAACTTTGGCCCTTGTCGAACAGGTAAAAATAGCCTCAATAAACTGGCGACGTTCACCGTGAAATTGGTTGAGAATGAATTGCTGATCTTGCAAAAACTTGAAGCGATATTCAGCAAAATAACTGTATTTTGCGGTAATAACTTGGGCGAGTTCCAAATAAACTAGCAGTGTCTTTAATGGCAATTGACGAATGTTACTGTCTCGAGATAAACGCAAAGCCATTACTTCCCATTGAGGAGCATGCTCGCGAATTTGCTCCAACACATAATGAATTGAGCTCGGTTCTGGGGTATCACCAAACACAAAGTTTTCTAGGACGGTTAAGCCCGAAGTATTCCCAAGTAAAATGCATTCTGAACGCTCGCCATCACGCCCTGCACGTCCAATTTCTTGCGCGTAGTTCTCGATTGACTTAGGTAAGTCAAAGTGAATTACTCGGCGAATGTCGGATTTATCGACTCCCATACCAAACGCGATGGTCGCGACAATGCAGTCAATTTGTGACGCCATAAATTGATGTTGAATCTGTTCGCGGATTTCGCTTTTCATGCCAGCGTGGTAAGCATGTGCATTGACGCCTAAATGGATCAAAGACTTTGCCACTTGCTCGGCGGTTTGCTGCTGTGTCACGTAGACGATGGTCGGAAGTTTTGGTGCAGCCGTAATAAGATCGCCAAGTTGAGTGGGCTTATTCGCTTCTTCACAAGGAATAACGGAGATATCAAGGTTAGGGCGATAAAAGCCAGTCACTGTAATGTGTTCACTCGCGATATTGAACTTCTTCTGCATATCTTCAATAACCGCAGGGGTTGCAGTGGCGGTTAACAATAGAGATTGTTTGATGTTGAGGTCTTGCTGATATTGCGGAAGTTTGAGGTAATCAGGGCGGAAGTTGTGGCCCCATTCAGAGATACAGTGCGCTTCATCGACCACCATTAAAGAGATAGGAATTTGACGAATAAACTCTCGAAAGCGCTCGTTCTTCAAGCGTTCAACCGAGATCATCAAGATTTTAATCTTGCCACTTTTTACGCCCGCCATTACTTGTTGAGTTTCTTCGCGACTTTGGCTGCTGTCCACTGATGCTGCAGGAATCCCTCGACTTTGTAAAAAGCTTAATTGGTCTTTCATTAAAGCCAAAAGCGGCGAGATCACTAACGTTAGATTGGGTAGCAAAGTCGCGGGCAGTTGGTAACAAAGTGATTTACCTGAGCCAGTCGGAAATATTGCGGCAGCGGAATGACCACTCATCACAGCTTCAATGACGGGTTGCTGTCCTGATCGTAAAGAATCAAAACCAAACACAGACTGAAGTGTTTGCTGAAGTGGGTCACTTTGCATAATAGGGAAACCTCTATTTGATGGTAAACTGTCGCAGAAAACGATTCTTTAAATTACCACATTCTAAATGCTTAATGCGCGCCCTAAAAGTATGAACAAAGCTGACTTAGTCCAAATTATCATTCAACACTTAGAAGAGAAGCTGCAAGTTGCTCACGCCTCTACACAACGAGCAATTGACGCCGCGACAGATGAAGAAACTGTCCCTGAGCATAAATACGATACACTAGCACTTGAGGCATCTTATCTTGCGCATGGACAGGCCATGCGCGTGCAAGAAAGTGAAGAAGAGCTTCGCCAGTACCGCACTCTTGTGTTGCGTGATTTTGTCGATGCTCGTATCGCGGTTGGTGCTTATATTGAATTAGTGGACGAAAATGATATCGAAAAAGCTTTCTTTATAGGGCCTTGCTCTGGCGGATTGACTGTCGAATGGCAAGGCAAAGAGGTGTTTGTTCTTACGCCGAAATCCCCCCTTGGTCGTGCTTTGATGGGGAAAGAAGAAGGGGAGGAAGTGGAGATGAAAATTGGCGATAAAACAACTTGTTATGAAGTCGTGACGATTTGCTGACATCCCACCCATAGGTGGCTGTTATAGTTAAACAGGATAACCATGAAAAAGAGAAAGTAATGAAGAAACTGCTCACGCTCTCCTTGTTGACTATCAGTGCCAGTGGCTACGCAGCTCAGTGTCGCGTTGATATTAACAACGAAGTTCGTATGGATGGTCAGAACTTAGAAATCGTACATGCCAATGGTGAAAAAGCGGTCGTCGATGAAGACAATAACTTGTTCATCAAAGGTGAAATGATCGAGCTAGACGATGATCAAAAAGCGGCAATTGAAAGTTACCGCGAGAAGATGAATGCTTATATTCCGCAAGCGAAACAGCTGGCGAGTGATGGCTTAGCCCTAGCAAATGACATCATCGATGATATCGCAGTAAGCCTTGATGCGCCTGATTCGTTTGATAACGTTAAGGTTGCGGTAAAGGATTTCTTTGCCGATGTAGAAGCCCGTTACTACAAAGACGGTGATTTTATTCTGCCTGCTGACAGTTTTGACTCGATGACAGAATCATGGTCACAAGACTTCGAAAAGGCACAAGAAATCTTTAACAAAGAATTCCTAACCAGCGCATTTGACGCTTTGTCTGCCAAGATGAAAGAAGACGGTGGTTTGAACTTGACTGCGCTGTCTGAAAGCATGACGGAACTGCAAGCCAAGGTACAAGAACGCTTAGCTGAGCATTCGAAAGACGTCGAAAAACAAGCGGAAGATTTGTGTGAATCACTGGATGATATGGCAGGTGAAGAGCAAGATCTGCTGAAGAAGATCCCAGCGTTAAAAGATTACCAAGTCTTCACGATTTAATTCGCGAAACACAAATAACAAAGAGCGCCTGTTATCGGCGCTCTTTTTACATGGGTACTATTCAGTATCTATACGAGTTATTCCGCATTCATCTGAGTTAACTTATCGCCCACTGGTTTCGAGAAGTTAAAGCCATCGTGTTCATCCCAATTGATTGACCATGTCATCACACCAGCGTAGTTCGGGTAGTTGAATGCTGGTTTCACTGTGCCACATGAAGTGCCTTTGGTTAAGCAATCTAATGCGTCTAGGATGTTCTGTGTTGGCGCCTGACCTGAGTTAGCTGAACTTGGACCCGATGGTAAGCCAATCGCGACTTGGTCATCACGCAGTGGTTCAAACATGGTACCGTCTGCCAATTCAAAACCTTCAATCAGCATCTTAGACTGCGCCACCATCATATCCACAGAACCTTCTGGTGCGGAGCCAGACATGTAAGGGTTTGGCAGGCCGCCGTTGTTGTATAGCTGAACGTGTAGTAGGTCGAGCGTGCTGCGTGTTTCGTTAATCACAGGAATGTACGCTCCCCAAATACCGCTATAAGCAATGTAGCCACCTTGTACGTAAGGGTGCTCAGGTGCCATGGTTAGGTACATATCGCCGCCCATGTTCTGCTCGATTTGCAACAACGCACCACCTAAACGAGCTTGGATTTGCGAACCATGCAGCAGGTTAGAACCACTTTCTAAATCCACATCCAAGCCATCGAAGCCCCATTCGGCAATCAATGCGGTCAGGCTCGATACGAAGTTTGCTTCATCTTGGTCTGTGTTGAGCGTGATTGTACCTTCTGCGCCACCAAGAGACAGAACAAACTTCTTACCTTTAGCTTGCAGAGCGGCCATGTCTTGCCTGAATTGAGTTGGGTCTAGCGCAGGACAATCACTATAGATGTCACCAGAGTACAGGTTGAAGTGCACGGTACCATCGCTGTTACGGTCGTTTTCTGCAAAGGCAATATCAATCACATCCCATGCATCAGACATGTCAGCGAGGCGGATAGGACAGCCTGCACCGTTCACGAAGTTGTGCCAGTAGCCAATCAACTTATGACGTTTCTCAGTTTGTTCAACAACGGTAATCGATGCCGCATCAGAAAGCGCTGTTGTACCTGCAAGGTCGGTGGCTTGAGCACTTACCGTAAAGCTACCAATCGCGGCAGGTGTCCAGTTCGCCGAGTAAGGTGCCGTCGTGTCGGTTGCGACAATTGCACCGTTCACCATAAAGTCGACGTGTTTCACGGCAGAGGTTAGTGAGGTTGCATCTGCGCTTAGAACGAGATTCTTACCTAAACCGACGGTTTGACCTGCACTCGGTGACGTCAATGAAATCACCAAATCTTGGTCACTCACAGTCACGTTAACGACAGACTCGGAGGTATTGTTATCGTTGTCTGTGGCAACGGCTTTTAGTTGATTGGTACCAATCAGCGTTGCACTCCACAAGACTGAGTATGGTGCTTGAGCAACCACACCTAAACTGGTGCCATTGGCGAAGAACTCCACTTGAGTCACGTTACCGTCTGCATCGCTGGCATCCGCCGAGACTTCAACATTGTCGCCAGCGAGTAATACTTGGCCTTCGCTTGGTGCGGTGATAGCGACTTGAGGCGGTGTCGAACAGGCACCTAGCCCAGTCCATGCATCCTGCCAGTACAAACCTTCACCTGGCTCATAAGCCCACGCTGCATCAGAAGAACACCAGCCTGCAACATCACAGCGATATTTCTGGTTGAGATTAGAGACGAGTGCACCTGCTTCATAGCGGTTACCTGCCACATAAGGCACGGCGTCTGCACAACCGCCAGAACTAGAGTCGCTGACGACGAGCGAGACTTTTTGGCTCATGGTTGACAGGTTCGAATCATCGGTTGCTTGCGCTTTGAAGGTATGAGTACCGACTGCCGCCGTCCAGACATATTCATATGGAGCCGCAGTATCGACAGCCACGGATTGGTTGTTTACGAAGAACTCAACTTGGGTGACTAAACCATCGCTGTCTGCTGCATCGGCCGTTACCGAAATAGTGTCACCTACACTTGGTGTGTCTGTACCTGTTGGGCTCGTTAGAGAAACGGTTGGAGGTGGCAATTCGGTTTGTGGTTGAACGAAGATAGAGACATTTGTAGTGGTTACCGCACCTTCGTTGTCGGTGGCGATTGCCGTTAACTGAGATACACCCTCTACTGCTGTCCAGTTAGCTTGGAAAGGGGCTTGGCTTACCATTGCAACAGTTTGATTCCCAGCAAGGAACTCTACTTGAGCCACTTGCCCATCTTCATCAGCAGCATTGGCTAATAGCGTTATTACGCTGCCTTCTGGTATCTGTGCGTTATCGGTTGGAGAAGAGAATGAGACTGTTGGAGGTAGGTTTGTACCGCCATCATCACATTGCCCAAGGCCTTTCCAAGCTTCCCATGGTCCCGAGTTGTTTACCGGATTATTGCCTTGGGTCCAATAGGCCGCTTCATAAGCTGCGCCTTGGGTCCGTACTTGATCGCCAGAGTTATAAACGGTGGTACCATCCCATGCTGATAAATTTTGGCAGTTATAAGCTTGAGCTTGGTAGCTGACACTGAGTGCCGCGATGACCGCACCATGCAGTAGCGTGACCTTCATTTTTCTCTCCTTGAGTTACAAGATGTTCTGTTGAACTAATTAGATAACTAGTTGATAAATAGACATCAGGAGAGAAATTCGAAGCGTTATGTTTCACTTTTCAACACGAAATCACGTTGAACTATTCGTACTTTACAACTCGGCTCATTATTTTTCGGCTCACTTCACGCTGATTTATAAATTCATCAAAAAGACAAAAAACGATACTTGGCGAATATGAGATGTACGTGGAAATTTACAAACTGAATGTCTGCTAATTGATCTGATTGTCGAGTAATTAACCTAATGACTCTTGTTGAGTAGAATATATTGCTATACTGTACTAGTCAGCTAGTTCATTGATATTTTGTGTGAGTGGTATGACACAACAAACTTCTTCTCAGCCTCGTGAGCATTTTGGCTCACGCCTTGGATTCATCTTAGCGGCAGCAGGTGCTGCAGTGGGTCTAGGTAACATTTGGGGCTTTCCTACCCAAGCAGCAAGTAACGGCGGTGGTGCCTTCTTGTTGGTGTACTTGGTGATGATTCTTATCGTTGCATTCCCAATGCTGGTGGTTGAAATGGCGATCGGTCGTCATGGTCAAGCAAACCCAGTAGACAGTATGCGTTCTCTAACAAACAACCCTGTGGGCAAGAAGCTTGGCGGCTTAGTTGGTTGGATTGGCCTGAGTGTGCCAAGTGCGGTTTTGGCGTTTTACTCGATTGTAGGCGGCTGGTTGATCTGCTTTATGTTGGGTGCAGTGACTGACATCATGGGCATGGAAGCGGCGACACAATGGTTGAAAGGCTTCAGCGTTGAACGCAACTTGTTCGGTACGATTACATTTTATGTATTAACCATTTTGATCGTACAAGGCGGCGTGAAGCAGGGCATTGAGAAGTGGTCGACACGTTTAATGCCAGCACTGTTTGTTCTGTTCGGTTTGCTGTTCATCTACATCATGACGCAAAACGGTGCGATGGAAGGTTTGAAGCACTACCTAGTGCCTGATTTCGAGAAAGTATGGGATCGCAAACTTATCCTTGCCGCAATGGGCCAAGGCTTCTTCTCACTGACCATCGGTGGCTGTTCGATGCTTATCTATGGCTCTTACCTAAGTAAGAAAGAGAACCTGCCGAAGATGGCGATGAACGTGACTATGGTCGATACCGCAGTTGCCTTTATTGCTGGTCTAGTGGTGATGCCAGCAATGTTCGTTGCGATGCAAAAAGGCGTTCAAATCTATGCAGAAGATGGTTCGCTATTAAGTTCAGATACATTGGTATTTACAGTTCTACCGCTGATGTTTGATAGCTTAGGTTTGCTTGGCCAACTGTTCTCAATCGTGTTCTTCTTACTGCTGACGATTGCAGCACTGACGTCATCTATCTCGATGCTTGAATGTCCGGTTGCTCTGGTTGGTGAGCGATTCAACACTAAACGCAGCACGACAAGCTGGGTATTGGGTGGCCTGATTGCGCTGTTCAGTGTGGTTATCGTATTTAACTTCGGTGCACTATTTGGCATGGTTGCGACTATCGCGACGCAATACTTACAACCGATGGCAGCACTGTTGTTCTGTCTGTTTGGTGGTTGGGTATGGAATCGTCACTCGAAAATCAAAGAGCTTGAACAAGGTTGTCCTGAGTTCACCCAAGGTTGGTTTGGTAAGTTGTGGCCTGCATACGTGAAGTTTGTTTGTCCGATTCTCGTGGCGACTGTTATCTGGGCTTCGTTCGGCTAATAAGCTGACTCAAAACATAAAAGAAAAGGGCTTGATGAATGCATCAAGCCCTTTTTTCTATTCGTGTTTTTGCTATCCGTCTCGGCTCACGATTAACGGAACTGACCTGCATCAGGTAAGAAATCGAAACCTGCCGTCGCCAGCTTTGCTTCAAGCGCAGCACGGTCGATATCAAAAAATACGACCAACTTATCCAGATCACCGGCAAAGTCGTCACGCAGCTTCATATTGACGATGCTCATTAACATGATTGGATCCATGGACTCAAAATTTGCCAGATTCATTACTTATCCTCAAAATCTGAAATCAGCAGGTTTGCTGCTGCAAACGCGGCTTTTTCACGAGCTTCTTTTGGTAGGGATTCGTCGGCAGCGATGTCGTTTAACGCTTTTACTGCACACGAGATCGCTTGAGGAATGTAGCCTTGATCGCCACTACCGATTTGAGCGTAAAGCTCACGAACTAATTCACAACAGCCGTATACTTGCATGGCTAAATCCTTAAGAAATGATAACTGCTCTCAAATATACACATAGCCGTTTTGAAACTCAAAGCAGAGAATTGTTTTGGCTCAAGTTAACACGCAACTTGAGCAAACATTCATCACTGTAATTGTGCTTCTAACTGATAAGTGACCTCTGGAGAAAGGTTGAGTTGCTTCGCAAGCTCCTGCAAATACGTTTTCTCCATAAAGTTTTGCTCATCGGCCACAATCAACGACGCCAGATAAATTTCTGATGCCTGTTGTGGCGACGTTGCTAAGCGCGCGATTTCTGCTGGATCGAGCGGCTTGTGCAGTTCTTGATGAACCAACTGTCTTACATGATCATCTGCGCCCATTTCTGTCAGTGCTTGTTCGATGCGAGCCATTTCTTGTTCATCGACGTGGCCATCGGCTTTGGCTGCACCAATCATGGCTTTAAGGATCAGTTTTGCATGTTTGTTGTCATCAGGATCGAAGCTTTCGTTGACGCCCTGTGTGTCCTGCTTCGCTTGCCAATCATTGTAGACTTTGTAAGCCAGAGCACCTAATGCCGCTGCGCCACCGACTTTGAGTGCGCCTGTACCGACTTTCTTGGCCATCTTTTTGCTCTTTTTAGAGCCCATTAACATGCCGATAAGACCGCCACCAATCGCGCCGGCACCAAGTGTTTTCAGTTGGCTAGAGCTTGATGAGGATTTGATATTGCTGGTTTGTTTACCAATCGCATCGGTACCTTGCTTGATTAGGTCTGATTTGAGCGCCTGGTTAAGAAGACTTTTTAGATCCATGAATGAGCTCCTTACTAGATTGAATCCAGTGTAAGGTGATGAGTCTGAACCAAAGATTAACAGCCCCAATATTAGATAGGGCCAAAAGGCTTAAAAAACAGACGTAAAAAAGGGCTGACCGAAGCCAACCCTTTTTATCACTCTGTATTCAGCACAATGTGCTTATTGCAGCTTATTGCAGCTTATTGCAGTTGAGCTTTAATGTGTTCAACGATGTCTGCCATAGCAATCGCTGTTTTCTCACCAGAGCGGCGGTTCTTGTACTCGAAGTTGCCTTCTTTCATTGAACGATCACCGATCACGATAGTGT
Source organism: Vibrio sp. Sgm 5 (assembly GCF_026241575.1). NCBI lineage: Bacteria > Pseudomonadati > Pseudomonadota > Gammaproteobacteria > Vibrionales > Vibrionaceae > Vibrio > Vibrio sp. Sgm 5. Next base: position 4,838 of record NZ_JAPHPY010000023.1, on the reverse strand, counting down.
GAGGAATGCCGATAAGTTCCATATCAGAGAACATCACGCCTGGGCGCTCTTTACGGTCATCGAATAGTACTTCGATACCCATAGCCGTCAGTTCAGCGTACAGCTTCTCAGCCGCTTCTTTCACTTCTTCAGACTTGTGCATGTTCATTGGCACGATAGCCACTTGGAAAGGCGCTAGTGCGTCTGGCCAAATGATGCCGTATTTGTCGTGGTTTTGCTCGATTGCAGAAGCAACAACACGAGATACACCGATACCGTAACAACCCATTTCTAGGATAACGTTTTTACCGTCAGGACCAAGAACGCCACAGTTCATCGCTTGAGAGTAAACATTACCTAGTTGGAAGATGTGACCAACTTCGATACCACGTTTAAGCATTAGCGTGCCTTGACCACATGGGCTTGGATCTCCTTCTACTACGTTACGTAGATCTTCAACTTGGCCTAATTCAACGTCACGGCCCCAGTTGATACCGAAGTAGTGTTTGCCGTCGATATTTGCACCTGCGCCGAAGTCGCTCATTACAGCAACTGAGCGGTCAACGATGAATGGCAGTTCAAGACCAACAGGGCCTAGAGAACCAGCGCCAGCACCTATCAGTGCACGCATTTCCTCTTCTGATGCCATCTCTAATGGAGAAGCAACTTGAGGTAGGTTTTCTGCTTTCACTTCGTTTAGCTCGTGGTCACCACGAACGATAAGAGCAATGATGTCAGCATCTACTTCATCAGACGCTTTCACGAATAGAGTTTTCACTGTCTTCTCAATCGCTAGACCGTGTTGCTCTACAAGCTCCGCGATTGTTTTCGCGTTTGGCGTATCAACCAACGTCATCTCTTGAGTTGGCTCAGCGCGCTCACCTGCAGGTGCTGCCGCTTCTGCTTTTTCGATGTTCGCTGCGTAATCAGACTCAGTAGAGAATGCGATTAGGTCTTCGCCGCTTTCAGCAAGTACGTGGAACTCTTGAGAACCACTACCACCGATAGCGCCAGAGTCAGCAAGTACTGGACGGTACTCAAGACCCATGCGATCGAATGCTTTACAGTAAGCGTCGTGCATCGCTTGGTAAGATTTCTCTAGACCTTCTTTGTCGATGTCGAAGCTGTATGCATCCATCATGCAGAATTCACGTGCACGCATTACGCCGAAACGTGGACGACGTTCATCACGGAATTTAGTCTGGATTTGGTACAGGTTTAGCGGAAGCTGTTTGTAAGAGCTCACTTCGTTACGCACAAGGCTAGTGATCACTTCTTCAGCTGTAGGGCTAAGAACAAACGGACGAGTATGACGGTCAGTAAAGCGAAGTAGCTCAGGACCCATCTTCTCAGAACGACCTGTCTCTTCCCATAGTTCAAACGGCTGAACAACGGGCATCAAAGTTTCGACTGCACCTGCATTGTCGATTTCTTGACGAACGATGTTTTCGACTTTACGCAGCACACGTAGACCAGTAGGCAGCCAGGTGTATAGACCTGAAGCCAGCTTACGGATCATACCCGCGCGTAGCATGAGCTGGTGGCTCACTACTTCTGCGTCGTTTGGAGTCTCCTTCAGAGTAGAAAGAAGATAATTACTGGTACGCATTAAATTTATCCGTTTATTAAAGTTAGATACTCAAGCCAGAATGGACAGGAGCATGAGGTCCCACAAAGGGAAAATTGTTAGCCGCTTATAATATCAGCCAAATGCCTTTGTCAAAAGCTTTCAATCGCAGTAACTGTTATTAAGTTATCGCTAACCGTGAACTTAACGTTCAGATCGAACAAATTTACCGCATATTCCTTACTGTCAGGCTTGTTTTTCTTGTAAGCCGGACGAGGATCTTGTGCCAGAACTTGCTCGATCACTGTTTTGACATACTCAGTATCGCTACGCTTTTTGAGTGCCGCCAGTGCAGCTGAAGAAAAGCCGATCTGAGATGTTTCGGGTTCTTCTTCTGCGTAACCACCTTGTGCCTCTGCAATAGAATCTGAGTAGGGGATGTATGGTTTGATATCAACAATTGGCGTGCCATCGACCAAGTCTACGTTACCAAGATCCAAATAGATCTGATCGCCTTTCTTGCTAATACCTTTAACTTCTACCGCTGACATACCAATGCCATTCGGGCGAAAAGTCGAACGTGACGCAAAGACGCCAACACGTTCATTGCCTCCTAAACGAGGCGGGCGCACGGTGGGTTTCCATCCTGCTTCTAAGTTCTGATCAAACAAAAACAGTAGCCATACATGAGAAAACTGCTCTAAACCACGAAGGGCTTCTGGACTATTTGCTGCGCCTTGAAGTTTGACACGTGAATGCGCCGCAGGCACCAAGCGAGGTTGTCGAGGGACCGCAAACTTCTCTTTATATGGGCTTTCAATTACGCCAATAGGCTCAATGGAATACATGAATATGGTGTCTTATACATGGAAGATGAAAACTAAAGTACCACAAAATTCCGCTTGCTTTTTTGTTGAGAATGATTCCTAATTGTTATATTATAACAATTCTTCAAGAGGGAAATTTTAATATGAAACCAGGCATTCACCCTGAATACCGTCCTGTAGTATTTCATGACACCAGCGTAGACGAATACTTTGTTGTTGGTTCGACACTACAGACTGATCGCACCATTGAATGGAAAGACGGCAAGACTTACCCATATTTCACACTGGATGTGTCATCTGCCTCTCACCCGTTTTACACAGGCAAGCAACGTGTCGTACAAGCTGAAGGTCGTATTGCGAACTTCAATCGCCGCTTTGGTCAATTCAATAAAGATAAGGAGTAAAAAATGAAGGTTGTTAAGTCATTAAAGAGCGCAAAAAGCCGTCACCCAGATTGTCAGATCGTAAAAAGAAGAGGGCGTTTATACGTTATTTGCAAAACGAACCCACGCTTTAAGGCGGTGCAGAAATAACCATAAATATTGTGTCGATTTATGGGATGCTGTGACTTATAATTCTGATTTATGATCTGTATGTGGGTGATATAACTATATTTTTATCGATAATAGGTCATAAATCCGCCTTTGAGTTACATTCTGTAACGTTTTGAACTTTCACTTAACCCTTGTGTCGAGTACCCTGCGCAAGCTTTATGACATTTTTGTCACAAATGCGCAGGAATAAATACAAGGAGGGAACAGATGAGTTCATCTGCTTCAATGAAACAAAACTCACCAAAGAAGCCGCTGTTCACGCGTTTTCTAGATACAGTTGAATATTTGGGGAACCTTTTACCCCACCCAATCACACTTTTCGCCATTTTCTGTCTTGCAATCCTAGTTATGTCGGGTATCGCTGGTTACTTTGAAGTTTCCGTTGTCGATCCGCGCCCAGAGGGTGCGCCTGGCCGTGCTGCTGATGGTATGATTCAAGTCGTAAGCTTGCTAAATGCTGAAGGCTTACAGCTGATTGTTACAAATCTAGTGAAAAACTTTGTTGGCTTCGCACCGTTAGGTACCGTCTTGGTTGCGATGCTTGGTGTTGCCATTGCAGAACATTCTGGTCTACTTTCTGCTGCAATGCGTGGCCTAGTAATGGGCGCCTCTCAGCGCATGGTTACTGTAACCGTTGTTTTCGCTGGTATCATTTCAAACACGGCTTCTGAGCTTGGTTACGTGGTACTGATTCCACTGGCAGCAATGTTGTTCCACTCATTAGGTCGTCACCCACTAGCTGGTCTTGCCGCTGCATTTGCTGGTGTATCGGGCGGCTACTCTGCAAACCTACTTATCGGTACGGTTGATCCACTGCTATCAGGCATCACTGAAACAGCAGCACAGATGATTGACCCAACTTACTCTGTTGGTCCAGAAGTAAACTGGTACTTCATGTTTGTTTCTACCTTCTTCATCGCGATTACCGGTGCATTTGTTACTGAGAAAATCGTTGAACCAAAACTTGGTAAATATAATGACGAAGAAGCGGCTGAAGACTTGTCTCAAGACAAGATGGGCGGTCTAACTGACGTAGAGAAAAAAGGCCTTAAGCTTGCGGGTATCGCAGTATTGGCAGTGTCTGCACTACTAGCATGGACTATTGTTCCTGCTGATGGTGTTCTACGTTCTGACGCTGGCACAGTAGCGGGCTCTCCATTCTTGAAGAGTATCGTCGCGTTTATCTTTGTTTTCTTCGCGGTACCGGGTTTTGTGTATGGTCGCGTAGTTGGCACGATGAAGAATGACCGTGATGTCATTGATGCCATGTCGAAGTCAATGTCTTCAATGGGCATGTACATCGTACTGGTATTCTTCGCGGCGCAATTTGTTGCTTTCTTTAAGTGGACGAATTTTGGCCAAGTGTTTGCAGTAGCAGGCGCAAGCTTCCTACAAGAAATTGGTCTAACTGGTCCAATGCTGTTCTTCGCCTTCATCCTAATGTGTGGCTTCATCAACTTGATGATTGGTTCAGCATCAGCACAGTGGGCAGTAACAGCACCAATCTTTGTACCAATGTTAATGCTAGTCGGTTACGCTCCTGAAACCATTCAAGCGGCTTACCGTATCGGTGACTCAACGACGAACATCATCACACCAATGATGAGCTACTTCGGTCTTATCCTTGCGGTAGCAACGCGCTACATGAAGAATCTAGGTATCGGTACGCTGATCGCGACCATGTTGCCTTACTCGATTGTCTTCCTTGTTGGTTGGAGTGTACTGTTCTACCTGTGGGTATTCGTATTCGGTCTACCAGTAGGTCCAGGTGCAGCGACATACTACACGCCTTAATAGGCAACCTCACTCAGCTCAATCAAAGCCTGCGTTTATCGCCTGTCTCTTATACACAAATCCCCAAGCTTGTAGCTTGGGTATTTTTTTTGAACTCTTTCACGTGTGTGTGATCTG